>NZ_JBFUBD010000671.1:0-1031 GCF_056405935.1 Polaromonas sp. P1_E3 | reverse complement strand
ATCTTGCGGCGTAATGCCATTGCGTTCCAGTCAACTCCAACGTTTGACTGCATCCACATGCCAAGAGTCTTGATCAACGGTTGGGAGCCTGGTTTTTGCAAGGTTTCGCATACGGAGCTTCTTCGAAATGTTGCCGGCATGTCTCTTGCGCAGGCGAAGGCTAGCACTGATCGGATACTAGCCGGTGAATGCGTGACGCTTGTCGCCAGCTCGAAGGAGGGGGCTCGCGCGCTCGCGAGTCAATTGGTTGATTTTTGGGCGCTCGCGCGGCGGCTATTGATGCGTAACGGAGGACAATCTACTTGTTACCCAACACGGCCTGCGCCTGCACAATGCGACTTCCCCGTGCAGCTCCTGGAAAAAAGGGGCCGAAGCAGTCCATCTCGTCCATCGAAGCCAAATAGCGAACCGCCGAGCCATGATGCAACAGAACACCTCAATGGACACGGATGTCTTTTCAAGCGGCTTTGCCCACAAGCCTGTCGCCGGCCATCTCCAACGGTAGGGCTCACAGAATGTCATTGCCGCTTTTTGCTTTCGAGCTTCAGGAGTTCGATCAAATTCAACCATGGGGAACGCCCGAAAACCCCAATCTCCATTGGTTTGGACTGTCTGAGGGCGCGTACTGGATGAACGCGGGCCAAACCAGGTTGTTCGAGTACAGCAAGACAGCCCAAGAACAAGGCTCACCTCGCTACTGCGAATACCCCGTCGTCCGTTTGTATGAGGACATTCTTGCCGTTGCCCCCTATGTTCTCGAGGAAGTTCCGGCGGAACTGCGCCACTTTATTGAGGTAGACGCAGACGAGCCCTGGGATCGGTACTGGCATACCTGGCGCGATCTTCCGGATCACCTGCTCACTACTGAAGATGGGACGGATCTTTTGGAAGCGGGTGCATTTTGGCTCAGTCATCGCACCCTCGACTCCTTGTACCTTTCATCGCCTGCGAACATTCGGATGTGGTCCGACGCGGAGCATGTTCATGTTCAGTGGGACAACCGCGAGAGGATTCATGAGGGCATGCCAGTT
>NZ_JBFUBD010000670.1:0-1031 GCF_056405935.1 Polaromonas sp. P1_E3 | reverse complement strand
CCCAGAATTGGTGCAAATGGCACGGCAGAGTGGGAATTTGAGCGAAAGTGACGAGGCTTTTCTGGCCGATTTGGTCGAAAACCCGGACAAAGACGCTTGAAAAAGCACTGACTTGCTATAATCAAAGGCTTTTCGATCCTCTGGCGGCCACTGCAACCATCTGAATCATCTGAATCATCTTCGGGTGAATCCATGGATTTGCGGTCTTTAGCGTAGCGCGTGTATGAGCGAAGAAGTTAGATGGAATAAACCATGAATCTGATCCAGACCCTTGAGCAGGAAGAAATTGCCCGCTTGAACAAGACCATTCCCGTTTACGCTCCCGGCGACACCGTGATCGTCAGCGTCAATGTGGTGGAAGGTACGCGTAAACGTGTGCAGGCTTTTGAAGGTGTGGTGATTGCCAAGCGCAATCGCGGCCTCAATTCCAGCTTCATCGTTCGCAAGATCTCCAACGGCGAAGGCGTGGAACGTACGTTCCAGGTTTACAGCCCGCTGATCGCGAAGATTGAAGTCAAGCGCCGTGGTGATGTGCGTCGTGCCAAGCTGTACTACCTGCGTAGCCGCAGCGGCAAATCCGCACGTATCAAGGAAAAGCTGGGCGCCAAGGCTGCCTAAAAGCACCTCCGCCCTGAAAAGCCGCTCTCTCGAGCGGCTTTTTTTTGCCTGCTAACCTCTCATTCCATGAACAACACCCGGCCCCTGCCGAAGTTTGACCCGCGCAGCATTCCGGTGCTGAGCATTGATGACCATCTGGCGGGGGTCCCTTCGGCGCACCTTTCACCGGAGGCCCTGCGCCAGCGTTTTCGGCATCCGCCTGTGTGGACTCCCGAACACAGCGTCGAAAAGAAATTCACCGACCGCACCCCTGCGCTGGCTGCGGTGCTGATTCCGCTGGTCATGCGGGACGAGCTGACACTGCTGCTGACGGAACGGACCACCAACCTGTCCACGCACTCAGGCCAGGTCGCCTTGCCCGGCGGCCGCACGGATGAGACCGACCGCGATGCAGTGGACACCGCGCTGCGGGA
>NZ_JBFUBD010000669.1:0-1032 GCF_056405935.1 Polaromonas sp. P1_E3 | reverse complement strand
CATCAGGTTGATGAAGAGCTCGCGCTCAAAGGCCATGCCGTCTTCGAACTTCTTCTTGGTGGCGGCTTCGACCGCATCCACGCACTTGAGTGGCGCGGGGAAATTCTTGGCCATGCCCTTGACCATGTTGCGGGCGAACTGGAAATAAGCGTCGCCATTGGGATGCTTGGCGCGCAGGTCACGCACCAGCGGCAATGGCCGGGTGTCGGAAATCGATTGGGCAAAGGCCAGGGCCTCCTGGGCCAGTGACTCGGGCGACGCAGCAAGCTTGTCGAACAGCTTCTGGCCGGGAATTTGCGCGAGCAGTTCGCTCTTGACGGGCTCACCGCTCACGATCATGTTCAGGGAAGGCTCGACGCCCAGCACGCGCGGCAGGCGCTGCGTGCCGCCGGCACCCGGCAACAGGCCCAGCTTGACTTCGGGCAAGGCGATATTGGTACCGGGCGCGGCGATGCGGTAGTGGCAACCCAAAGCCAGTTCGAGCCCACCACCCATGCAGACGGAATGGATTGCAGCGACGATGGGCTTGGCGGAGTTCTCAACGGCGCGGATCACGCTCAGCAGATTGGGTTCAATCAAGGCCTTGGGTGTGCCGAATTCCTTGATATCGGCACCGCCGGAAAAGGCCTTGCCGGCGCCAGTGATCACGATGGCCTTGATGGCGGCATCGTCATTCGCCTTCTGGACGTTGTCGGTCAGGCTCAGGCGCGTGGCATGGCCCAGGCCATTGACGGGAGGGTTACTCAGGGTGATGACGGCCACGCTGCCGTGAACTTCGTAAAGGGTGGTCATTGCTGCTTCTTTCCTTGATGGGAGTTTCAGTGGTTCAGTTGTCTCGGCTGGCGTTTTAGGCCTCTGCATGCCCTGGCGGCTGCAAAAAAGTACGACCGTTCTTTTTCCATTGTAGGGGGCGTTTGTGACGGCACAAGTCCCGGGTTGGACTGTTTGGTCTATTTTTGTCCCAGCGGTGACATGCCCACGCCACTTCACACAGGTTTTTACACCTCGAGCCATTCCTTGCGAATGTAGGCG
>NZ_JBFUBD010000668.1:0-1034 GCF_056405935.1 Polaromonas sp. P1_E3 | reverse complement strand
GCCATGCACGATGAGCTTGGCGATCATTGAGTCATAAAACATCGGGATCTCGCCGCCGTCCTGTACGCCGGTGTCAACACGCACACCGTACAGCTGCGAGGTGTCTGCCGCGAACATCGTCTCCTTGGGCGGCTGAAAGCGCACCAGCCGCCCGGTAGAAGGCAAAAAGCTACGGAAGGGGTCTTCGGCATTGATGCGACATTCAATCGCCCAGCCATTGCGTTGCACGTCTTTCTGCGCAATCGGCAGTTTCTCGCCGGCCGCCACACGAATCATCAGCTCCACCAGGTCCAGCCCGGTGATGCATTCCGTCACCGGGTGCTCCACCTGCAGGCGGGTATTCATTTCAAGGAAATAAAAGCTTTGGTCCTTGCCGACCACAAACTCCACCGTGCCCGCGCTCTGGTATTTCACGGCCTTGGCCAGCGCCACAGCCTGCTCCCCCATGGCCTTGCGTGTGGCGTCACTGATAAAGGGCGACGGCGCCTCTTCGATCACTTTCTGGTGGCGCCGCTGGATGGAGCATTCGCGCTCATTGAGGTAGACCACATTGCCGTGGCTGTCGCCCAGCAGCTGGATTTCAATATGACGGGGTTCTTCGACAAACTTCTCGATGAAAACGCGGTCGTCGCCAAAGCTGTTGCGCGCCTCATTGCGGCAAGAAGTAAAACCTTCAAAGGCCTCTTTATCGTTAAAGGCCACACGCAAGCCCTTGCCACCACCGCCTGCCGAGGCCTTGATCATCACGGGGTAGCCAATGCCCTTAGCAATCTCCACGGCTTTCTCGGCAGTTTCAATGGCATCGTTGACACCGGGGATGCAGTTGACGCCTGCGGCACCCGCCAGTTTTTTCGACTCGATCTTGTCGCCCATCGCGGCAATTGAATAATGCTTGGGGCCGATGAAGATGATGCCCTCTTCCTCCACCCGCTTGGCGAAGCCCGCGTTCTCACTCAGGAAGCCGTAACCGGGGTGCACCGCCTGCGCACCGGTCTGCTTGCAGGCGGCAATGATCTTGTCGGCCTGCAGGTAAC
>NZ_JBFUBD010000667.1:0-1035 GCF_056405935.1 Polaromonas sp. P1_E3 | reverse complement strand
GTCCAGCGCAGCGCGCGTGGCCTTGACCATGTCGTCGCCCAGGGTGTCGCCCATGCCCTGCGCCGTCAATTTGTCGGCGTAGAGGCGGCGGGTGCCGGGGTGCTGTGCAATTTTTTTATACATCAGCGGCTGGGTCAGCGCAGGCGTGTCCTGCTCGTTGTGACCCAGTTTGCGGAAGCAGATGATATCGACCACAACATCCTTCTGGAATTCCATGCGGAACTCGAGAGCCAGCTGGGTGGCCAGCACGACGGCTTCGGGGTCGTCGCCGTTGACGTGAAGTACCGGCGCTTCAATCATCTTGACGACGTCGGAGCAATACAGCGTCGAGCGGCTGYCGCGCGGGTCGCTGGTGGTGAAACCGATCTGGTTGTTGATCACGATGTGCACCGTGCCGCCCGTGAAATAACCGCGGGTTTCGGCCAGCGCCAGCGTTTCCATCACAACGCCCTGCCCTGCGAAGGCGGCGTCACCGTGCACCAGCACGGGCAGCACCTGCAGGCCCTTGGGGTCGGCGCGGCGGTCCATGCGGGCGCGCACCGAGCCTTCAACCACCGGGTTGACGATTTCCAGATGCGAGGGGTTGAAAGCCAACGTCAGGTGAACCGGGCCGCCAGGGGTGGTCACGTCGGAGCTGAAACCCTGGTGGTATTTGACGTCACCGCTGGGCAGGTCTTCGGGGGCGGTATGGTCGAACTCGGCGAACAGGTCGGCCGGCACTTTACCCAGAGAGTTGACCAGCACGTTCAGGCGGCCGCGGTGGGCCATGCCGATCACGATTTCCTGCACACCCTTGATACCGCCTTGCTGGATCAGTTCATCCATACAGGCGATGAAGCTTTCGCCGCCTTCCAGCGAAAAACGTTTCTGGCCGACGTATTTGGTGTGAAGGAAGCGCTCCAGGCCTTCGGCGGCGGTCAGGCGGTCGAGGATGTGGAGCTTCTTTTCCTTGGTGAAATTCGGCTTGCTGCGAATCGATTCGAGCTTTTGCTGCCACCAGCGCTTGTGGTTCTGGTCGGTCGCGTACATGTACTC
>NZ_JBFUBD010000666.1:0-1037 GCF_056405935.1 Polaromonas sp. P1_E3 | reverse complement strand
GTGCACCAGCTTCTGCGAGATCGTTCAGGCCCATGCACATTTCGTCGAGCGCCTGGCGAAAGTCTTCGTCGCCAGGAACCGTCCAGCACATTTGCAGCAAATGTTTTTGCGCATCAAACCGGATGCCCGGCTCTTCCTCATAAGCACTGGCAGCCCCGGCCGCCAGGGATTTTGAACCGGTGTATTTCCACAGGGGCTTGAGAGCCTCCTGAAGCTGCTCAAAATTGACGTCCGCACGCAATGGCACTTCGCCGTGAACGTGGATCTCAAAAGGTGTGTTGTAGCGGGACATGATGGAAATTATCTTACCCAGTTTTCAAAAGCGCGCGCGGCGCGTGGGTGAGCCGCCCAATCGTGGTGCCTGAGACCGGAATCGAACCGGTACGCCCGTTATTCACGAAGCGGCGGATTTTAAGTCCGCTGTGTCTACCTATTTCACCACTCAGGCTCAAACGCCGTATTCCAACGTCCGGCAGCGTATTGTCRAACAAAAAAGCCCCATAACTGGGGCTGGTTGCAGGGAGCTGTGATGGAGGCGCGGGCCGGAGTCGAACCGACCTACTCGGATTTGCAATCCGGTACATAACCGCTTTGTTACCGCGCCGTATTCTGTCTGCCTGATAAAGCCCAACGGCTTTACCAAATAATCCAACGAAACCCCCAATGAAAAAGGACAGCATTTTTAAAGTGCTGCCCTTTGAATTGGAGCGGGAGAAGAGTCTCGAACTCTCGACCTCAACCTTGGCAAGGTTGCGCTCTACCAACTGAGCTACTCCCGCGATTACAGCCTCAAATTATAGCGTAGTTTTTTGGGCTTTTCCAAAAGCCGCAAAAAACTTTGCGAAAGACTTTATTAATGCTTCACCGTACCTGCTGCTTCTGCGGGTGGAACCACGGCAGCCGGAGCCACCACAGCAGCCTCTTCGTCGGTGAGCGGAACGGGCTGGCGTTCAAGCGCGACCTGCAAAACCTGGTCTATCCACTTCACCGGCACGATCTCCAGGCCGCTTTTGACGTTGTCGGGAATCTCCTGCAAG
>NZ_JBFUBD010000665.1:0-1040 GCF_056405935.1 Polaromonas sp. P1_E3 | reverse complement strand
GCCTTTGACCGATGCGACGATCATCCGGGGATTGAGCTTCTGGATGTGTTCCCAGGTGATGCCCATGCGGTCGAGCGCGCCTGGCGCGAAATTTTCGACCAGCACATCGCATTCCTTGATCAACGTGTCCAGGACTTCCTTGCCCTTCGGCTTCTTGGTGTCCAGCGTGATTGAACGCTTGTTGTGGTTGAGCATCGTGAAGTACAGGCTGTCCACGCCCGGGATGTCGCGCAACTGTCCGCGCGTCGCGTCGCCTTCGCCTGCGCGCTCTACCTTGATGACATCCGCGCCAAACCAGGCCARCAACTGGGTGCACGTAGGCCCCGATTGGACGTGGGTGAAATCAAGGATGCGGACGCCGTCTAACGCTTTGCTCATGAAAGTTCCTGCTGGAAAGTTGAAAAAGTGGTTGTTACACGGTTTGATCCGTGGCCAGGGCTTCTTTCGCCCCGTTCAACCCCAATGGTAATCACTGCTCCAGTGGTGTGCCTGTACGATTTGGGTTAGGGTGTATTGCCCTGAGGTGCAAGCTGCATCTCAAGCTCTGTCAGGCGTTTTTTCAGGCTGCGTTCTTCGGCAAAGCGGGCGGTTTCGTCGCGGATCACCGCGACGATGGCTGACACCTTGTTATCCGGGGTATGTAACAGGGCCACGGTGAAGGCGATGGACAAGCCATGCCCATCCTTGTGTACCGCCGGCACGCGCAGTACGTCGTTGCCGTACCTGGTTTGGCCGGTGGCCATGGTTTTGTGATAGCCGTCCCAATGGCGCTGCTGCTGGCGCTGTGGAATGATGATGTCAAGCGACTTGCCCAGTGCTTCTTCTTCAGTGAAGCCGAACATCCGTTGCGCTGACGGGTTCCATAACGTGATGGCTCCGCTGGCATCAGACGCCACAATGGCGTCCCCAACGGCTTCCACAAGCTGTTTCAGGTCGGTTGTCGTTTGCATAGGTCTATTCCTGGTGCTGGCAAATAGGCTGGCTGGCCTTAAAAAAAGACGGCGCTCAAATTGAACGCCGTCTCTTGCGGCCTTCAAGAC
>NZ_JBFUBD010000664.1:0-1041 GCF_056405935.1 Polaromonas sp. P1_E3 | reverse complement strand
TGAGCCATGAAATGGAAAGCGGCCAGCGCAAGGATGCGGCCGGCAAGACCGTGCCGGCGTGGTTTATCCAGAACATCAGCGCCACCTGGAACGGCAAGACCGTGATGAGCGCGCAGTGGGGCACGGCTGTGTCCAAGAACCCGTTTGTGCAGTTCAGCTTCAAGGGCGGCAAGGCCGGCGACAAGATCGCGGTCAGCTGGGTCGACAATCACGGCGACAAGCGCACCGACGAGGCCGTCGTAGCCTGAGTTCCGACGTTCCCGCCGGGCACATGCAGCCCACAACGATATTTGAGGAGTCCACGATGAAGTTGAGTCTGTTTGGGCTGGCGGCCCTGGCCTTGATGGCCACTTTGCCATTGCCTGCAGCGGCGCAAAAAACCACGGCCGRAGGCATTGCCGAATACCGCGCGATGCTGGCCGACGGTAACCCGGCCGAGCTGTACGAAGCCCGCGGCGAGGCACTCTGGAAACAGGCGCGTGGCCCCAAAAATGCCTCGCTTGAAAAGTGCGACCTGGGCAAGGGCCCGGGCGTGGTAAAGGGTGCTTTCGTCGAGCTGCCGCGGTTTTTTGCCGATACCCAGAAGGTGCAGGACATGGAGTCCCGCCTGCTGACCTGCATGGAGCAATTGCAGGGTTTTAATGCCGCGGAGATCGCCAAAACCCCTTTCGGCGCAGGCGAGCAGAAATCGATTGAATCGCTGGTGGCCTATATCTCAGCTGAATCGCGCGACATGACCTTTAACGTGCCGCAGTCGCACGCCAAGGAAAAGCTGATGTACGAAGTTGGCAAAAAAGTGTTTTACCTGCGCGGCGGGCCTTACGATTTTTCCTGTGCATCGTGCCATGGCGAGGACAACAAGCGTGTCCGGCTGCAGGATTTGCCCAACCTGACGAAACAGCCCGGCGCTGGCAACGGTTTTGGCGCCTGGCCGGCCTACCGTGTCTCCAGCGGGGATCTGTGGAGCATGCAGCGTCGCCTGAACGACTGCTACCGCCAGCAGCGTTTCCCTTTCCCGGGCTACGCCTCCGACGCCACCAT
>NZ_JBFUBD010000663.1:0-1042 GCF_056405935.1 Polaromonas sp. P1_E3 | reverse complement strand
GGCGTACTGGGATGCGAAGAATGTCCAACTCACCAAGCTCACCTATCTCTCGGTTGAAGACGGCAATGCCGATGTGAAGCTTTATGAGTCGGGCGAGAACGACTGGGTATACCAATTGCCGCCGGGCACCTTTGACAAGTACAAGGCGCAGTACCCCAAGGAAATCCGCAACACCGACATGCTGGGCCTGCGCTACTACTCGCTGAACAATGCGGACCCGGCGCTTAAGGATATTCGTGTGCGCAAGGCGCTGTCGATGGCGCTGGACCGCGACATCCTCGCGCAGCGTGTGACGGCCGATGGCCAGACGCCGGCCTATGGCGTGATCGTCAAAGGGACCTCGGGTGCTGACGTCACCTCTTATGACTGGGCCAAGTGGCCCGCCGACAAGCGCATCGCCGAAGCCAAAAAGCTGCTCAAAGATGCGAACCTTCCGGCCGGCACCAAGCTCAAGTTCTCCTACAACACCAGCGATTACCACAAAAAAATGGCCATCTTCGCAGCCTCCGAGTGGAAGACCAAGCTGGGCCTGGACGTTGAACTCGAAGCGATGGAGTTCAAGGTGCTCATCAAGAAGCGCACCGACAAGGACTACCAGATCGCGCGCAACGGCTGGATCGCCGACTACAACGACGCCACCACCTGGCTCACGCTGGTGCAGTGCGATTCTGACCAGAATTACCACAACAGCTGCAACCGCAAAGCCTCGGCGCTGATCGATGAAGGCAACCAGTCGATGGACCCGGCCAAGCGCAAGGCGCTGCTGACACAAGCCGCAAAGATGATCATGGAAGACTACCCCATCATCCCTTTGCTGCAATACACTGTGCCGCGGCTGGTCAAGCCTTATGTGGGTGGGTATTCGACCACCAACGCGCTGGACCGCTACCGTGGCAAGGACCTGTACATCATCAAACATTGATGTCCGTCCGGGCGGGCACCGCGCGTGCCTGCCCGTCGCCCTCTTTTTTCAGCGCGCCCCGACATTTTTCTGATGCCATGCCGGCCTTTCAGGGCTAAGCTGTACCCGACCCCCCCATGT
>NZ_JBFUBD010000662.1:0-1043 GCF_056405935.1 Polaromonas sp. P1_E3 | reverse complement strand
CTGGTCGCGCAATTCCCACCGGGAGGTCTGGTTGATACCGTGTCCCGCATGATGGCACCGCACCTGTCGCAGGCGCTGGGCCAGACCGTCCTGGTGGAAAACCGTGCAGGTGCGGGCGGCCTGATCGGCACCGACTATGTGTCCAAGCAGCCCGCTGACGGCTACACCTTACTGGTCAGCCATGCGTCGGTGCACATCTATGCCACAGCCACCCGCAAAGTCATGCCCTTTGACCCGGTGAACGATTTTTCCCACATGGGCATGCTGGTGGAAGCACCCATGGTGCTGCTGGTGCGTGCACAGTCGCCCTTCCAGACGCTGGAGCAATACCTGACGGCGGCCAGGACCCGGCCTGTGCGTTATGGCTCATCGGGCATCGGTTCTGCCAACCACCTGTTTGGCGAAATGCTCAAAATTGAAGGCAAGGCGCCTCAACACGACCACATTCCTTACCAAGGCAGCGCGCCGGCCATGCAAGACCTGCTGGGCGGGCAGATCGACAGCCTGCTCGACCCGATCACCACCAATGTGGCGCAGCTCAAGGCAGGGTCCCTGCGCGCGTTGGCGGTTTCCACCCCCAGCCGCCTGCCGGCGCTTCCCAACATTCCAACCTTTGCCGAGGCTGGCTTCCCCAAGCTCACGGGTTCCCAGTGGTTGGGTCTGTCAGCACCCAAGGGCCTGCCTGCCCCGGTTCTTGCGCGGCTGACGGCGCTGATACCTGAAATCCTTGCAAAACCGGACATCGCCGCCAGGCTGGAAGAAATCCAGACCCTGCCGCGCAAAAATCCGGTGGTCGGCACCGAGTTCGTTCAGTTGATCAATTCGCAGATCGACACCTGGCGCGGCGTGGCCAAGCTGGCCAATGTCGAGGTGATAACATGATTTTTCCGGCTACGACAGCCGCAGGAGCACCCTGATTGAGCAGCACCCACGCCTTTTCCAGCGACACGGCAAGCGCTGCCGATGTGGTCAATGAGTTCCTCCGGCTCATCATGCTCCCAGACCCGGTCGCCGCCAGCCGTTTCACGGCACCCGGCATGAAG
>NZ_JBFUBD010000661.1:0-1046 GCF_056405935.1 Polaromonas sp. P1_E3 | reverse complement strand
CGGTGATGTAAGCCAAAACCTACAGTTGAAGGCGCTGTGACAGGCGCGCAGCACATTGCCGCGCCGCCGGGTAAATTGCACACGCTTTTGTTGTCATTCTGAATGTTCGCGGGTAACCTCGGCAGCCGTTTCTACAAAACGTTACCTTCAATACAGGATGAATGCTATGGAGGCATTGGCCAAGCTTTCGGTGTTAGAGCGCGACACCGAACTCAAGTCCATTCTCAAATCCCTGAGCGCGCTGCGACGAGGTGAAGTGGCCGTCACGCTGCCGACCGAGTGGGATGGCATCTACGGGAAAATAGCTGGTGAATTCAATCAGTTATCTGCCATGACGGCGGCGACCGCCAGCCGCTGCAAGGGACTTGTTACCAAATCCCGATCTGCGGCGCGAGTGAACCGCCGTTTGCCTGAGGAAAAATTGTCGGGATTCTGGCTCGAAAACGCCGTCGCGATCAACGGCGTTCTGGACGAAGCTGATATCGCAACGGACCAGACCAAAGTCATTCTCGCAGCGTTAACAGATCTCAAAAGAGGTGACGTTCGTGCTTCGTTGCCACAGGATTGGACAGGGATTCCTGGCAAAGTTGCAGATGCATTTAACGATGTGGTTTCGGAAAATGTCCGGATGGCGCGAGAGCTTGAGCGGTTGAGCCGTGTCGTTGGAAAAGAAGGTCGCTTGAAAGAGCGCGCATTTGTCCCTGATGCCACAGGCTTCTGGCGCGACTCCGCGGAGTCCATCAACTCCTTGATATCAGACCTGGTTCATCCAACCAGCGAGGTGGCGCGTGTGATTGGCGCGGTCGCGCAGGGCGATCTTTCCAAGAGCATGGCGCTCGAAGCAGAAGGCCGGGCGCTGGAAGGAGAATTCTTGCGCACGGCAATGATCATCAACAAAATGGTGGAGCAATTGGGTACCTTCTCCGCCGAAGTGACCCGCGTGGCGCGGGAGGTCGGTACCGAAGGCAAGCTGGGCGGGCAGGCCGACGTGCAGGGCGTGGCCGGCACCTGGAAGGATTTGACCGACTCCGTCAACTCCATGGGTT
>NZ_JBFUBD010000660.1:0-1058 GCF_056405935.1 Polaromonas sp. P1_E3 | reverse complement strand
GGCCTGCTGAGTGCTGGGCTTTGTCCATAAATACCAGGTCAGCGTCACGGCCTGTTTCTATCAGGCCGCAGTTGAGGTTGCGAATGCGCGCAGTATTGCCTGTGGCAAAGCAGAAAACCAGTTCCGCCGGGATATTGCCCAGGCTGGAAAGCAGGGCAATCAGGCGCAACATACCCAGCGGCTGCACACCGGATCCCGCGGGCCCGTCCGTGCCGAGGATGACGCGGTGGGGGCACTTGAGTTGCAGTGCCGCCTGAGCGGCCGCAATCGCGACCTTCTCGTTGCCGTTATGGACAATTTCGATGGCGCGCGACGACTTCTCGCACAGTTCGCAAACATGTTGTTCCGACAGTGCCGTATGACCACCATTGATATGGCCGATGACATCGGCATCAGCTTCCAGCACCACGTCCTTGTCAATCAAGCCTGAACCAGGGATGGAAGGGCCGCCGGTATGGATGGTGCTCTGAATGCCGTATTTTCGCGCCCAGCCCACCATCTCCTTGGCCTCATAGCCAGCCTTGACGGAGCCCAGGCCCACTTCTCCGAGCAAGGTCACCCCGGCCTCCGCCAGGTCCTTGAAGTCCTGCTCGGTCATGCCCTTTTCGATGATGGGCGCACCGGCCAGTACCTTGACGCCGCCCGGGCGAAAGTTGTCGAACGCACGTTGTGCGGTGATGGCCAGCGCCTTGAGGCCCACGATATCCTTGGGGCGCCCCGGCAGATGGACCTCACCGGCAGAGATCATGGTGGTGACACCGCCGTGCATGGTGGAGTCGATCCAACCGATCTGGTTCTGGCGCGGCGTCCAGTCGCCAAAAACCGGATGCACATGGCTGTCAATCAAACCAGGCGCCACACAAGTCTGATGGGCATCAATCACGGTCTGCGCATGTGAGGTATCGCAGTCCCCGGCTTTGCCGACAGCCACAATGACGCCGTCATTCACGACGATGGTGTCCGCGTCCAGGATGGGCCGGTCGATGTCACCTGAAAGCAGCAAGCCGATATTTCTGATCACGACCTTTCCTGATTTGCCGTTCGGTGCTGCTTCTGCC
>NZ_JBFUBD010000659.1:0-1063 GCF_056405935.1 Polaromonas sp. P1_E3 | reverse complement strand
ACATGAGTTCTTACACTTTCCCAATCAGTTTTTCAACATGAAACATTCCAGAGTTCTCATCCTAGGTTCAGGTCCCGCAGGCTATACCGCAGCTGTCTACGCAGCGCGCGCCAACCTGAACCCTGTGCTGATCACCGGCATTGCGCAGGGCGGCCAGCTCATGACCACCACCGAGGTCGACAACTGGCCGGCCGACGTACACGGCGTGCAGGGGCCGGACCTGATGCAGCGTTTTCTGGAACATGCCGAGCGCTTCAAGACCGAGATTATTTTTGACCACGTCAACAAAGTCGATTTCAGCAAGCGCCCCTTTACCCTCACCGGCGACAGCGGAACCTACACCTGCGACTCACTCATCATCGCCACTGGTGCCTCCGCCAAATACCTGGGCCTGGAGTCGGAAACCGCCTTCATGGGCCGCGGCGTTTCGGGCTGCGCCACCTGCGACGGCTTTTTCTACCGCGGGGAAGAAGTCTGCGTGGTGGGCGGCGGCAACACGGCAGTGGAAGAAGCGCTGTATCTGTCCAACATTGCCAGCAAGGTTACGCTGGTACACCGCCGCGACAAGTTCAAGGCAGAAGCCATCCTGATCGACAAGCTGCACGAAAAGGTGGCGGCGGGCAAGATCGAGCTCAAACTGCACCACACGCTGGAACAGGTGCTCGGCGACGCGTCCGGGGTAACCGGTGTCCGGCTCAAAAGCACCAACGGCGACGCCACCCAGGACATCACACTCAAAGGTTGCTTCATCGCGATCGGCCATCAGCCGAACACCGACATCTTTGCGGGGCAGTTGGAGATGAAGGACGGCTACATCATCACCAAAACCGGCCTGCAGGGCTTTGCCACCATGACCAGCGTTCCGGGCGTCTTTGCCGCCGGCGATGTGCAGGACCATGTTTACCGCCAGGCGATTACCAGCGCAGGCACGGGCTGCATGGCGGCGCTTGATGCCCAGCGTTTCCTGGAACAAGGCGCTTAAAAACCAGAGGAAGCGCTGACTTCCTCTTKCCCGCCCTTAACCTTTCAGGCTTTTTGTCGCTTTTCCCCAGCCTTTTACCGC
>NZ_JBFUBD010000658.1:0-1065 GCF_056405935.1 Polaromonas sp. P1_E3 | reverse complement strand
GGCGTGTACTACGACGACAACGGCAAACTTCCCCTGCTGCAATGCGTGCAGGCCGCCGAAAAGCTCATGATGGAATCGCCTAAAGCGCGCGGGTATCTGCCCATCGACGGCATCGCCGCCTACGACGCGGCCGTCAAGGGCCTGGTTTTCGGCGTCGACAGCGAACCCGTCAAAAGCGGCCGGGTCGCCACCGCGCAAGGTATTGGCGGCACAGGCGGCCTGAAGATCGGCGCCGACTTCCTCAAAAAGCTCAGCCCCAATGCCAAGGTGCTGATCTCTGATCCAAGCTGGGAAAACCACCGCGCGCTTTTCAGCCAGGCCGGTTTCGTCGTTGAAAGCTATCCTTACTACGATGCAGCCAAGCGCGGCGTCAACTTCGACGGCATGCTCGCCGCGCTCAACGCCGCCGCCGAAGGCACCATCGTCGTGCTGCACGCCTGCTGCCACAACCCGACCGGCTACGACATCACCGCAGCCCAGTGGGACCAGGTGATTGCCGCCGTCAAGGCGCGCAAGCTCACGCCTTTCCTCGACATGGCCTACCAGGGCTTTGGCCATGGCATCGCAGAAGACGGCGCCGTCATCGGCAAATTTGTGGCCGCCGGCCTGAGCTTTTTCGTGTCGACGTCCTTTTCCAAGAGCTTCAGCCTCTACGGCGAACGCGTGGGCGCCCTGTCGGTGCTGTGCGAGTCGAAAGACGAAGCCGACCGCGTGCTGTCGCAGCTCAAGCTGGTCATTCGCACCAATTACAGTAATCCGCAGATTCACGGCGGCATGGTGGTGGCCACGGTTCTCAATACCCCCGCGCTGCGCACCCAGTGGGAGCAGGAACTGGCGGAAATGCGTGTGCGCATCAAGGCCATGCGCCAAAAGCTTGTGGACGGCCTGACGGCCGCCGGGGTCAAACAGGACATGAGCTTCATCACCGCGCAAATCGGCATGTTCAGCTACTCGGGCCTCAGCAAGGACCAGATGGTGCGCCTGCGCAATGAATTCGGTGTTTACGGCACCGACACCGGCCGCATGTGCGTCGCAGCACTGAACAGCAAGAACATCGACTACGTC
>NZ_JBFUBD010000657.1:0-1073 GCF_056405935.1 Polaromonas sp. P1_E3 | reverse complement strand
ACGCACCACACCGGCTGGGCGGTTTATGGGCGAACCTGGCCGTAACACCCTGGGCGAAGACGTTGTCTGGGTAGATTACGAAGCCGCTGTTTCCATGCACCGCGTGCGAACGCACGAGCCCAAGGAGCGCCGCCTGGAGAGGCTTGCGTCTGCGGGCACCGAGGACAACCGTATTTCCTATGGTTGCATCAACATGCCGGTGGCGTTCTTTGAGGACGTGCTCAAGCCGGCGTTCAATGCGAGCTATGGGGTGATTTATGTGTTGCCGGAAGTCAAGCCACTGGCTGAGGTTTTCCCAGCTGCCCATGCATTGGGTGTAAGGCAGCAGGAGCTCAAGCCTTCTGCCTGAGCCGTGCCCCCTTCCCGTTGCGGGGATGAGTTGTAACAGCCACTCCCCCATGTTGCGCGCTTGCATCTTTAGCGCGAAAAATGTCCATTTACGGCTGTTGTTACTATTTTCCCGGGCCGACGATTCGGATTGGGAAAACTGACGTTTTCCCAATAGTAATAACAACTGGTTGCTATGAAAAATATAGCGAGCGTCCGGAGGCTTTGAGGGTTTTTCCGTTGTGAACATTTGCTTGCATCGTTAACATGATGCAACCGCAGCCGGGCTCTTACCCACAGGTTTGAGGCCGGCTTTTTCATGTGCTCCGCACATGTTCATGGAACTCTACCCCCAGGATCAGGATGTTGTTCGAAGGCAATGCACGGCACGCAAAAATCGTCTGCAAGACGGCCCTTGCCTTCATCGCTGCGATGCCCTCGTGGGCATCTGCCATTTCCGCAGACCCGCCTCTGGTGCGCGGCCCGCAACCCGTGCTGGCAGTGCCGGCCGCTGCCAATTCCGTGGCGGACATGACGCTCGTATCGGCATCAGCCGATGCGCGCTACGCCTTGCGCTGGATCATGGACGCCCGCGACAACCAGGGACTTCCATTTGTGGTGGTCGATAAAAAAGCCGCGCGGATTTTCGTTTTTGAAGCCTCGGGGCAATTGCGCGGCGCATCGCCGGCGTTGACCGGCCTGACACCGGGCGACCACACCCTGCAGGACATGGACCGGCGCAGCGT
>NZ_JBFUBD010000656.1:0-1080 GCF_056405935.1 Polaromonas sp. P1_E3 | reverse complement strand
GCGCAAGGAAGAGGCAGATACACAAGTCATACAGCCCGCCACACCGCCAGCCAGCCAGACGCTGGCGCCCGCCATGCCGGCAAGAGAGGTCGACAAGCCATCGCTTGTGGTTCAGACCATAGAGGCAGCCGCGCCCTCACCTGCCCTGCCGCCCCCACCCGCATCTGTCGCAGGCGACACGGACATTTCGCAGTTACGACTACGCGTCCTGACACTTCCGGTGCAAGGCGTCATGCCCGCCCAGCTCAGCGACACCTACACCCAGGCGCGTGCAGCAGGCGCCCCGCATGAAGCCATAGACATCATGAGCGCACGCGGCACGCCRGTGCTCGCCGTCGAGGACGGTAAAGTGGCCAAGCTGTTCTTGAGCAAGCCTGGCGGCATCACGATTTACCAGTTCGACCCGGCCAGCCAGTACGCGTACTACTATGCCCACCTGGACCGCTACGCCGAAGGCCTCACCGAAGGCACCAGCCTGCGCAAAGGCCAGGTGATCGGCTATGTCGGCAGCACCGGCAATGCATCACCCGACGCACCACACCTGCACTTCGCGATCTTCAAGTTGGAGCCGGAGCGCCAGTGGTGGCGCGGCACGCCGCTGAATCCTTATCTTGTCTGGCGCGACGCCAGGCCGTAAACAACCCGGCCGAYGGCGCGCCGGCTCATGCAGGCCGTTACACACTTACCCTCCCGGCAAGCGACTTCACTCCCGCGTTCCCGAACAGTCGGGCACGTAACCGCAAACCGCAGCGTGGCAGGCGGCTCCTCCACGACCTCAACGACCGTGCAAGACCTGAACAGCAGATGTTCGCTGTGTCGAAGCTGAGTGCGTCAGGCTTTCGCGGGTATAAATCCTGCACTGCCACTTATTTCCGTCGATGGTTGGCTTGAATATAAGATCGGCGCAATCACCAAAAACAAGCTTGCTGCGCAAGCCGCCTTTCATCGGAGGGAGACCGATACGTGAAAACAGCGAATACCCACGCAATTTCTGACGATTCAGCGAGCGTGGCCACACAACCAGCGTGGGTGGTTCTGGTTCTTTGTGTCCTGGTCCTGCTGCGGGCGAGAACCATGTTC
>NZ_JBFUBD010000655.1:0-1082 GCF_056405935.1 Polaromonas sp. P1_E3 | reverse complement strand
GCTCTGGATGAAATCAAGCAGTCACTGGCAATCGACCCTACATTCGCAGACGCGTATAACTTGCGTGGCTTGGCTTATATGAGGTTAAACGATATTCCACTGGCAGAAGACAGCTTTCGTCGCGCGCTTGCGCTGAACCCCCGAGACGCCGGTGTGGCCCATAACTACGGTTGGCTTTTATGTCAGCAAGGCCGGTACAGTGATTCGCTTCGATGGTTTTCCCAAGCGATTGCCAATCCTACTTATGCCGGCAGGGCAAAAACCCTGATGACCCAGGGAATCTGCCAGCTTCGCGGAGGACAGAGGGCGGAAGCCGAGCAAAGCTTGATGCAGGCGTATGAGCTGGACGCAGGTAACCCCATCATCGGTTACAACCTCGCAAGCCTCCTGTTTGAGCGCGGCGATTTGACGCGCGCCCAGTTTTACATTCGCCGCTTGAACAACGGCGAGCTGGCAAACGCGGAGACACTTTGGCTTGGAGTCAAAATAGAGCGTAAATTAAATAACCGGGACTCGGCGCGGCAGCTGGGTGACCAGCTGAAGAAACGTTTTGCGCAGTCCAGGGAGGCTGCTGCTTATGACAAAGGGGCGTTCAATGAGTGACGCTGACATTGCCACGACGGTTGGGGAGCCCCCATCTGAGATTGCTGTGCCTGGTGTAGACCGGAGCACAGGCCCCAATCCCACCGCAGGTACGCTGCTGCGCGAGGCCAGAGAGGCAGCAGGCATGCACATCGCAGCCCTCGCGGTATCGTTGAAAGTTCCTGTAAAAAAGCTAGAAGCGCTGGAGCTGGATCGCTTCGACCTGCTGCCGGACGCTGTTTTTGTCCGGGCGCTGGCTTCCAGCGTATGCCGCAGTCTGAAATTGGATTCAGCGCCTGTGCTTGAACGCCTGCCGCAAACCAGTGCTCCCAAATTAATTTACCAGGGGGCGGGCATCAACACGCCATTTCGTGCCCCGGGTGAAAATCCCCGTCCGGCCGTATGGACCCAGGTTTCCAAGCCGGCCGTGCTGGCCGGCCTGGTATTGCTGCTTGGCGCTGTGGTGTTAATTTTCCTGCCAGTCATCAAAGATGCTGCCA
>NZ_JBFUBD010000654.1:0-1083 GCF_056405935.1 Polaromonas sp. P1_E3 | reverse complement strand
GTTCATGAAACAGGGAGCGAAATGAAAAGCAAATATTTCCGCATCTGGAGTATTAAAGATGGATTGCAGCGTTAAAAGTCTCGATCGCGATGGAGCCGCCATCCACGCTGCTGATGCAGCTCAACGGAAGAATTCTGCGATTCGGCGCAGACCTCACTCTCGCGGTCATGGAAATCTAATCCATAGCCCTCACCATGAAGCCCGGCTTTGTCCCAGTTGCCGCCCTGATAGGAATCGAGACCAAGCGCATTCACCCGGTGAGCGACTACTCCTCACCAACTTTCTTTGGTCGCTGTCGCCTGGCAAGTTCCTGGATGAAGGCCGTCGCATTTGCCAGAGAGCGAACTGGGTAGCCTTGGTGGCAACCGTAGCATGGATATCGTGGGTGGCGCTGAAGTGACAGTGCTGTCTAACAKGTCGTTCGACACAGACAGGCACGCCACTGTCACCTCCGACGCTAGATGATGAACACACCCGCCATATGCGTCGTCGTTCTGGTCGTGGTGAACCTCGCCCTCACTGCATGGGTTGTGCTTTCGCCGGCACTCACTACGACTCAAAAGGTCCTTCAATGCCTCATCGTGTGGCTACTGCCTATCCTTGGGGCCGGCTGTGTTTTTCTTGTGCACTTGACCGACGCGGAGCCTCGCAGACGCAAAATACCTCCGCCGGGCGATGGTCCTGATCCCATGCCAGGCGGCACTCAATGAGCAAGCTGAGATCATTTCCGACGATGCCCCGAGGTTTCAAGGTGCTCGCGCAGTACAGCTTGCTGAGTCTGGTGCTGGCGCCTTTGTCGATCTTTCTGGTTTTTCCCAATATTCCGAACTCATTAATGGGATGTGTAGCGGTTCTGGTTTTGCCAGTCCCATTTACCTTGGCAAGCGAGTGGCTTCGCGAGCACCTTGACAAGGCTGACTTGCCGTTGGTGGATTCCTTGGGGCGTTCGATTGAGGATTCTCCACATCGTTTGTTGCTCACCGTAGCTTTGGTTGCGCTGGCGGGAGGGTGTGGACTCGGCGTTGTATGGCTGTTGTCTTTGATTTCATGAGAAATCTGATACCTATTGGGTCGACCCACATG
>NZ_JBFUBD010000653.1:0-1090 GCF_056405935.1 Polaromonas sp. P1_E3 | reverse complement strand
GTTTTTGAGTGATCCCAGAGGATTACTTGTTGGCGCGGGTGCCAACCACTTCGATTTCCACGCGGCGATTCTTCGCGCGGCCTTCGGCGGTCTTGTTGTCAGCAACTGGCTGTTTCTCGCCCTTGCCTTCAGTGTAGACGCGGTTTTTCTCGATGCCCTTGGACACGAGATAGGCCTTGACGGCTTCCGAACGGCGAACCGACAGCTTCTGGTTGTAAGCATCGCTACCCACGGAGTCGGTGTGACCCACGGCGATGATGACTTCCAGGTTGATGTCCTTGATCTTGCCGACCAGGTCATCCAGCTTGGCTTTGCCTTCTGGCTTGATCACTGACTTGTTGAAGTCAAAGAAAGCGTCAGCAGCGTACGTAACTTTCGTTGCGGCAGGAGGAGCAGCCGGAGCAGCAGCAGGTGCTGCAGCAGCAGGAGCAGCGGCAGCTGGAGCAGCAGGAGCCATCGAAGGGGCAATTGCGCCATCGCAACCAGGCGCTGCGGTAGCAGGCGTCCAGTTGGAATCACGCCAGCACAATTCGTTGGTGCCGTTTTTCCAGACCAGTTCGTTGGAACCGTTTTTCCAGTTGTCGATAGTTTGTGCACCAGCGGCGGTAACAAGCGCTGCGGAAGCAAACAACATTGCCACTTTGTTGAGTTTCTTCATGGTTCTCCTCTAGAGAAAAGCCGCAGACTGGCTGCGATTAGTAATTTACACGCCGTGAGTGACCATCACTCAAAGCGTTACATCGATTGTGCCACACCTGCCTGAACCTTCAAGCACGCTATCGGCTTCGTCTGACACAGACTTAAGATTCTCTAGCATTTGTTGCTGTCCCGCCACAGGGCCTCGCTTTAAACTCCGGCCTTAAAATCATTGGTTTCCTTCAAGAATCTCGAAATCCCAACCAGGCCGCTCATGACCCAGTTCGCTAAAGAAACCCTGCCCATCAGTCTTGAAGAGGAAATGCGGCGAAGCTACCTCGACTACGCGATGAGCGTGATCGTCGGGCGGGCCTTGCCTGATGCCAGGGACGGCCTGAAGCCGGTGCACCGGCGCGTGCTTTTTGCCATGCACGAGTTGAACAACGACTGGAAC
>NZ_JBFUBD010000652.1:0-1093 GCF_056405935.1 Polaromonas sp. P1_E3 | reverse complement strand
GCGTCCTGCAGGGCAAGACTGCGCCACGCGTGACCACGTTGATGGCTATTGCCGAACCGCTCGGGCTGGAAGTGGTGTTGCTGCCCAAGGTGGTTGCCGCAGGGCTGCAGGCGCAAGCCGCCGAAGGTCCGGCGCCGCCCTTGTCGCGGGTGGACCGCATTGTTGCCCAGACTTCGGCGCTCTCGGCAGCAGCGTCGGGCACGAAAAAGCCCAGGTCCGGCCAGGGTGTGTAGGCCTGAACATGAATGTCCTGGCGCTTGACATCTACCTCGGTACCCAGCGTGCCGGCCTGCTGTTCCAGTACGGCACGGGCAGCAGCGCGCTCACACGCTTCATTCCTGAGGAGACCTTCTGGTCCAACCCTGACTCACCGGTGCTTTCCTGGGCTGCGACCGACGACGACCCTCAGCGCCGGGAGATTTTCTGGCGCAGCTATGTCAGTACGCCGTTCTTCAATGCCGAAGGCGGGCGGCTGCCTGCCTTCTTTCAAAACCTGTTGCCGGAGGGACCGCTGCGCCGCCACCTGGAGCAGTTGCGCGGCTGTGGGCCCAACGACCATTTCGACATGCTGGCCGCCTGCGGTACAGACCTGCCGGGCAATGTGTATGCCTATCCCGCACACCTTGATGCCGACGCGCTGGCGGGGGTGGTGACACAGCACAACGATGCGCTCGAAATGTCCGTCACGGCCGATCCCTTGCCCGATGCGACCTCCCTGTCGGGCGTACAGCCCAAGCTGGCGCTGGTGCAGCAACCGGGCCGCTACGTGGCGCGCACTCGTGATGCAAAGGGCACCCACATCATCGCCAAGCTGCCCACGGCAGAATTTGCCCTGCTGCCCGAGGTGGAAGAGCTCTCCCTGCGGCTGGCGCAGGCTGCCGGCGTCAATGTTTGTGAGGCCTGGCTGGCGCCCATGGACGAGATCGTCGCCGAGCAACCCTTTGTGCTCGGCGAAAGCCGGCATTTCCTGGCCGTCAAGCGGTTCGACCGCGGGCCCGAAGGCCACATTCACTGCGAAGACTTTGCGCAGATCCTGCGCATCCAGCCGGAAGAAAAATACACACACCCCGCAGCAACCTATGCAGCCATGGCC
>NZ_JBFUBD010000651.1:0-1094 GCF_056405935.1 Polaromonas sp. P1_E3 | reverse complement strand
CCTCAGGGAGGCGCTGGACCGAACAGACCGGGCGATTCTCAGGACGCTTCAGCGCGACGCTTCGGTGTCCAACGTGGCGCTGGCGGCCAAGGTGAACCTGAGCGCGCCCGCATGCCTGAGGCGCGTGGAGCGGCTCAAGGAGCTTGGGCTGATCAAGGGCGTGGTGGCGCTGCTCAATCCGCACCTGCTTGACGTCGGCATGCTGGTCATGATCGGCGTGGTGCTTGACCGGTCGACACCCGAGTCGTTCGCCGATTTCGAAAAGGCGGCCCAGACGGTGTCGGGCTGCATGGAATGCCACGTCGTGACGGGCGAGTTTGATTACTTCATGCTGGTCCGCACCCGGGACAACGACAGCTTCAACCGCCTCCACGCGGAGCAACTACTGTATTTGCCGGGTGTGCGGCAGGTGCGTACCTTCATGGTGCTCAAGCAGGTGCTCTCGACCACCCAATTGCCGATCTAGTGCTGATCCAGTGCGGGTCAGGCTGAGAGTTTTTCCCAGCTCAGGTCAAACTTCAGCAGGTACTTGCGCAGCCTGTCTGCGTCATTGACCACGCTGCGCTGCGAGCGCGAGACATTGAACAAGGCTCGCCCGGCATCACTGAGGGACGCGCTATTGCGGCACACTTCGATCACGGCCTGAAGCTGCAGCCGGTCGAAATAATCCAGCGTGTCCGCGGCGCTTCCCATTAGTTCGGAGAGTGACACAACGCTTGCGCTGGCTTCATGTTCCGTCGCCTGCCACTGCCAGCGCAGCCGCGCGATCTCCGCTTCCACCAGGCCCACGCCGATACGGCCGTTGTCGCCCAGCGTGGCAAGACGCGTGATCGATGCGCTGAGGTCACGGAAATTGCCGGTCCAGACCGCCTCGCCCGACTGCGCAAAACGCAAATAGGCGGCGCGCGCTTCGGTGGTCATGCGGGTCTTGCGCCCCAGGTCTTCAGAGGCCAGCATGAGCTGGTGATCCATATTGGGCTCGATGTCCTCCCGGCGCTGGGAGAGGCCTGGCAGGGTGTAGGTCCAGAGGTTGATACGCGCAAACAGGTCTTCACGAAAGCGCCCGCGCGCGACTTCCGAGCGCAAGTCCCGGT
>NZ_JBFUBD010000650.1:0-1095 GCF_056405935.1 Polaromonas sp. P1_E3 | reverse complement strand
GTAGGACCTCCTGGCGTGGGAAAAACTTCGCTGGGTCAGTCAATTGCCAAGGCAACGGGCCGCAAGTATGTGCGCATGGCCCTTGGCGGCATGCGTGATGAGGCCGAAATTCGCGGCCATCGCCGAACCTATATTGGCGCGTTGCCCGGCAAGGTCTTGCAGAGCCTTACCAAGGCCGGCACGCGCAATCCGCTGTTCCTGCTGGACGAAATCGACAAGCTGGGCACCGACTTCCGCGGCGATCCGTCGAGCGCGCTGCTGGAGGTACTGGACCCCGAACAGAACCATACATTTGGTGACCACTACGTCGAGGTTGATTTCGACCTGAGCGACGTGATGTTTGTGGCTACATCGAATTCGATGAACATTCCGCCGGCCTTGCTGGACCGCATGGAGGTGATTCGCCTCTCCGGTTACACCGAAGACGAAAAAACCAGCATTGCGATGCGCTACCTGTTGCCCAAGCAGGTCAAGAACAACGGCGTGAAGGAAGAAGAGCTCGAAGTGCRGGAGCAGGCGGTGCGTGACATTGTGCGTTACTACACGCGTGAAGCCGGCGTGCGTTCGCTTGAGCGCGAACTCTCCAAGATATGCCGCAAGGTGGTCAAGGGAATCCAGCTCAAGAAGATGACGCCCAAGGTCATCGTGACACCCGACAACCTCAATGATTTCCTGGGCGTGCGCAAGTTCAACTACGGCCGCGCCGAGCAGCAAAACCAGGTAGGCCAGGTGGTGGGTCTGGCCTGGACGGAAGTCGGTGGCGACTTGCTGACGATTGAGGCCGCGATGATGCCCGGCAAGGGCGTGATCACCCGAACCGGATCGTTAGGCGATGTCATGAAGGAATCCGTTGAGGCCGCGCGCACGGTGGTGCGCAGCCGCTCCAAGGTTCTCGGCATCAAGGACGAGATGTTCGAAAAGCGCGATATCCATATTCACGTGCCGGACGGGGCGACACCGAAAGACGGTCCGAGCGCGGGCGCTGCCATGACCACTGCTTTTGTTTCTGCGATGACGGGTATTCCGGTGCGGGGTGACGTCGCCATGACAGGTGAGATCACCCTGCGTGGTGAGGTCACGGCCATTGGCGGGCTC
>NZ_JBFUBD010000649.1:0-1096 GCF_056405935.1 Polaromonas sp. P1_E3 | reverse complement strand
ATGGCTCCCAATTGGCTTATGTTTCATTTGAATCGCGCAAGCCCGTCATCTATTCCCACGACGTTGCGACCGGAAAGCGGCGGTTGCTCGCGAATTTCCGGGGGTCGAACAGCGCACCCGCGTGGTCGCCGGACGGCAAGCAACTCGTGGCAACACTCAGCCGCGACGGCGGGTCGCAGCTTTACGCAGTGGGTCTGAATGGCGGTGAACCCAAAAGATTGACCCAGTCCTCCAGCATTGACACCGAGCCTGCCTTCTCGCCAGACGGGCGCTATCTCTATTTCGTCAGCGACCGCGGTGGTGCACCGCAGATCTACCGCATGAGCCCTGGGGGCGGCAATGCCGAGCGCGTCACATTTAACGGCACCTACAACATTTCTCCGGCTGTCAGCCCCGATGGGCGCTGGCTGGCATATATCTCCCGCGTGGGAGGCGCCTTCAAGTTGCATGTGAYGGAACTTGCCACCGGTACGGTTACTCCAATTACCGAAACCACGGCTGATGAGAGCCCGAGCTTTGCGCCCAACAGCCGTTTGATTGTCTACGCTACCCAGCAGCAGGGCAGGGAGGCGCTGATGACCACCACTCTGGACGGCAAGATCAAGGCCCGGCTGTCCGGCGCGAGCGGCGACATACGTGAACCCGATTGGGGCCCTTTTCAACGCTAAGCGGCAGCGCCCAGCATTCGTTCCATCTGGCCATTTTTATTCTTTGTAGAGGTACTTCATGAAACGCAGCGTTTTTTCCATCATCTCATCACTTGTCCTGGCCGCCACGTTGACGGCCTGCGGCTCCGGCGTCAAGCTCAATGACGTGCCAGTTGAGGACCGCACCGGCACTGCCCAGCAGGGCGGCACACCGGGCGCAACCGGCCGCGCTGTTGCCCCTGTGCAGGTTGAAGGCGCCGATGCCTCGATGGCGGGTCCGGCCAACACGACCAAAGTGATCTACTTTGACTTCGACAGCTACGTGGTCAAGCCGGAGTTCCAGGGCGCAATAGAAGCCCATGCCAAGTACCTCACTGCCAACAAAAGCCGGAAGATGGCTATTGAAGGCCATACCGATGAGCGCGGCGGGCGTGAGTACAACTTGGCCC
>NZ_JBFUBD010000648.1:0-1098 GCF_056405935.1 Polaromonas sp. P1_E3 | reverse complement strand
GAAGGGACCTGACTGCCAGGTTGCCTGGATGATAACGACAGCGGCCTCCAAACCATGGTCACGAGGACTATCCATCCACCTCACTAGGCCAGACGGCCCATAGCCACACCCACCCCATCCGTATACAGTCCATTGACGGAGACAACCATGCAATGCTGATGACCTGCATAGGAGGCCCGCTTCACGGGCTGCAAGTGGGACTTGCTGACGATGCCCTGGTATATGACGTGCAGGGCAGCAGGCCCCGCGCGCGTTATTTGCGGCAGCTGCCTTCGCAGTACTACGACCCCCGGGCCGGCCATGCTGACTCTGTGGCTTTTTTCGCGTTGAGTTCGCTGAACGGGATGGAAGTGACCAATCTGATCATTGCCCATGTGGAAACTTTTCAGCCCGTGCCRGTTGCGTCAACGCCCGCCTGATGGCTCCACGGACATCCCGGAGCAGGCAGAGAAGTTAGCCCGGCGTTAATCCGGCGCTAACCCGGCTCTATAGGCTGGGTGGCCTGAGCGCCTGGAGCGGCCGGATGAGCGCGCTGCCCGCGCTCCTGCCTCAGTGCCAGATGAAGGTGGTGCAACGCGCCCACACACTCCAGCACGATGGACTGGACCAGCTCCGCGGCCTCGCCGGCCTGCGAGTTGGGTGCGGCCGCGCGTTTTTCACCGACGCTGAGCATGAGCCTGGCCTTGACGGCGCCAAACAGCGCGTCCCAGTCGGCGATCGCGATGTCCAGCGGGTGGTCGGGTGTGAGCGCTTCGAGCTGCCGCTCGGGAAGCGAAGCGAGATGGATGCCGTCAGTGCCCTCGCCGTCTCCTTTGGCCCAGTCGCGCAGAACATCCAGCGCAGCGGCACCGGTAGCGGGCAGCTCGCATCGGGACTCCTTCATGAGTTCAGGAGAGCTCAGCATGGTCAGCGCCGAGCGCGCCAGCAGCCTGATATTGGGAGGGGGTGAGGAAGCAAGCCGGATCATTTCAGAACCCTCGCTAAAGGCGTTGCATGGCGCTGCAACAGCGGTCGGGCGCTGCGTCTTCAAAGGTTCGCGATATCGCCGTACGCTCCTTTTTAGGCGGCCCAAGGCGATCCGTCCGTGCGGTACCGCAC
>NZ_JBFUBD010000647.1:0-1103 GCF_056405935.1 Polaromonas sp. P1_E3 | reverse complement strand
GTGCACCGTAGACCACCCGGCCGTCCATGACGGTCAAGACCGAGGCAACGGATTTGATCTGGGATTCGGCAACTTCGAAGTAGTCCCTGTCGAGCAGCACGAAGTCGGCGAGGTGGCCCGGGGCGATCATGCCCAGCTCGGATTCGGCGTTCATGAACCACGTCGCGTTGCGGGTGAAAAGTTTCAGCGCTTCGGCGCGTGACAGACGGTTGTCCTTGGCCAGAACATCCATTCCGGAGACGGACTTGCCCGACACCATCCAGCTGATGGCGACCCACGGATTGAAGGAGGACGCACGGAAGGCGTCGGTGGTCATGGCCAGGGGGATTCCGCTGTCAACCAGCTGGCGCAGGCGCGGGGTCAGCAATGCCTTGTCGCGGCCGTGGGTCTTGATGAAGCCGTCGCCGTGCATCGCCATCTTTGCGTCCAGGGCGATGCCACCACCCAGCGCCTTGACCCTGGCGATATTCGCGGGACTGATGGTCTCGGCGTGTTCAAGGCTCCACCGCAGGCCGTCTAGCGGCATCTTCTCGTTCAGCTTTTCGAGCGCATCGAGGAATGGCGTGATGTTCTCGTCGTAACTGATGTGTTCGCGGAAAGGAATTCGCCGCTGGACCAGTTTGGAGACGTCCCGTTCCACCAGCTCACGCATCTTTTGGGGCTCGATGATGACCGCCGGGCGGTCGAAGTTCTCGTGATCGTGGACATCCGCCGACAGCAACTCGCCAGCGCCGCGGTAGACGTGACCGTGCGCCAGCTGCGGGTGCAAGTTGTGGCCGGGACTGATGGGCGCAGTCTTGGTGATCGCCGTGACCTGCGCGTCCACCATGTTGAAAGCGGCGCCTTCTCCGAACTGGATATCGACGAAGGGCATGCGGATGTTGAGGCGGTTGTCGCGGGCCAGGGCGTCCACGGTAGGCAGTGCTTTGGGGTAGCCGCGGAAGCCTGTGCCGGCATCAACGATGGACGTAACCCCGAAGCGGTTGAGGCTGTGGACCGTCTGGACCAGCGAGCTAACCTCCTCCTCGAAAGAGAGCTGCGGAACCATGGTCTCCAGGGCGATGAACAGGAACGTGTAGCCATGGACCACGCCGGTGTAGCGG
>NZ_JBFUBD010000646.1:0-1105 GCF_056405935.1 Polaromonas sp. P1_E3 | reverse complement strand
CCCTGGTACCAGGCTGCGATAGCCATGGCGCGCCGCCCGCCCTCCACTTCACTGACGCGGGGGTCAATGATGGCCTGCAACTCCTGCAGCGTGCGGCGAAGTACGCGTGGTGAGAGCGCTTCGTCCTTGTGGCTCAGGGTTGCCTGCAGCCTCTCGTGGGTACTCCGCACCGGAAGCCCGGCAGCTGGCGCTATCTTTTTTGTAGCTGCTTGCGCACGTTCCGTATGCCCTGCAGCTGTTTTTTCCGTAAGACCCTTTTCGCCTGCCGTGAGCCGCGAAACGCTGCGGCTGAGCCAATCTGCGGCGCTCATGACGCCACCCTGGAGCGCTGGCTGCGGGAAAGGTCGCGCAGCGCTTCGCGCTGGCGCGTCAGGTGGGTGCGCATGGCCGCTTCAGCCCCTTCACTGTCGCGGCTTTTAAGGGCCGCAAATACCGTCATGTGTTCCGAAAGGCTTTGCGCCAGGCGGCCCGGCGCGTGCAACTGCTGGAGCCGGGCCAGCTTCAATATCTTTCGCAGGTCTGCAATCGCCTGCGCAAGCCAGCGGTTGTTGGCCAGCAGGATGATGGCTTCATGGATGGCGAAATTGGTCGCGTAGTAGTCGTTGATCCGGCCGGCGCTGGCATGGCTGTTCAGCCGCTCATGCAAGCTTGTGAGCGCGGCCAGGTCGGCGTCGGTGGCATTGCGCGCCGCCTCGTAGGCACAGCGCCCCTCCAGCAGGGCAATGACCGGGAAAATATCGTCAAGGTCCTGTTCCGTTACCTCGTTGACAAAACAACCCCGCCGGGGCTCGTGGCGCAGCAGCCCTTCCGACGTCAATACCTTGAGCGCCTCTCGCAATGGCGTGCGGGAAATTTCAAGCCGCTCGCACAGCGCGACTTCGTCCAGGAAACTCCCGGGCGCCAGCTGGCCCGCAAATATCTGCTCCCGCAGCGTATTGGCCACTTCCTGATGCAACGAACTCTGAACCAGACGCATGACAGACCCCTTGACTGGCTGACGCCATAAAGCAATACACATGACATGCGCTCGAGCCGGCTCGTAGCCCGCCGTGCCTGAACCCCTCTCTACACCCATCCAGAGCCCCGTCATCCGGAACGCCTGAAT
>NZ_JBFUBD010000645.1:0-1107 GCF_056405935.1 Polaromonas sp. P1_E3 | reverse complement strand
GCTAACCGCCACGCCTCATCATGTCGAAGAATTCGTGGTTGTTCTTCGTGGCTTTCATGTTCTTGAGCATGAGCTCCATGGATTCGATTTCATCCATGTTGTACATGAATTGACGCAAAATCCGCGATTTTTGGAGAATTTCAGGTGCAAGTAGCAACTCTTCCTTGCGGGTGCCGCTGCGGTTGAGGTGAATCGCCGGGAACACGCGCTTTTCATACAGGCGGCGGTCCAGGTGGATTTCGCAGTTGCCGGTGCCCTTGAATTCTTCAAAGATCACTTCGTCCATGCGGCTGCCGGTGTCGACCAGGGCCGTGCCGATGATGGTCAGGCTGCCGCCTTCTTCAATGTTGCGGGCCGCGCCAAAGAAGCGCTTGGGGCGCTGCAGCGCGTTGGCGTCCACACCGCCGGTCAACACCTTGCCCGATGAAGGCAGCACGTTGTTGTAGGCGCGGGCCAGGCGGGTAATCGAGTCCAGCAAAATGACGACGTCCTTGCCGAGTTCGACCAGGCGCTTGGCGCGCTCGATCACCATTTCGGCTACGTGCACGTGGCGCGCGGCGGGTTCGTCGAAGGTGGAAGAAATCACTTCGCCGCGCACGCTGCGCTGCATTTCGGTCACTTCTTCGGGGCGTTCGTCCACCAGCAGCACCATCATGACCACTTCAGGGTAGTTGGCGGTGATGGCGTGGGCGATGTTTTGCATCATCACGGTCTTGCCGGACTTGGGCGGCGCGACCAGCAGGGCGCGCTGGCCCTTGCCGATGGGCGCCACGATGTCGATGATGCGGCTTGTCAGGTTTTCTTCGCCCTTGATGTCGCGCTCGAGCTTGAACTGCTCGCGCGGGAACAGGGGGGTCAAGTTCTCGAACATGACCTTGTGCTTGTTGTCTTCGGGCAGGCCGTCGTTGACCTTGTCGAGCTTGTTCAGGGCAAAGTAGCGCTCGCCGTCTTTCGGGGTGCGCACTTCGCCTTCAATCATGTCGCCGGTGTGCAGGTTGAAGCGGCGGATCTGGCTGGGGCTGATGTAGATGTCGTCGGTGCTGGCTGTGTAGCTGGAGTCCGGCGCGCGGAGAAAACCAAAACCGTCAGGCAGCACTTCCAGCACGC
>NZ_JBFUBD010000644.1:0-1110 GCF_056405935.1 Polaromonas sp. P1_E3 | reverse complement strand
CCTTAATGGTGCAACCTGGCAGGAAATCAACCTTCAGTTGCTTGCCCAGCAAGCGCATTTTTTGACGATTGGCGCATAGCGCGCACTGTTTCTCTCCCGGAAGGCTCACCATGTCTGTTATTGAAAATATCCAGAAGCTATTTAAAACCAAGTCCGATCAGCCCGAGGACAGCATGGACATGGCTTCCGTCGGTACGCCAGATCCGCTTGCAACCGGTTCCATGGATCAGGCTTCGCTTCAGACTGCTGCGATCCGGCAGCCCGGTGGTAATGACGATGCTTTCGCGCCTAGCCGCATGGCGACGGCCGAAGATGGCGCGCCCGCGGTAAACCAGGAACTGCTGCGTCTGCCTTTGTTGGGCCGAAGAACCATCGGTCAGCATCAACGGGTTCTGGTGTTTTTCCTTGCTGTCGCGGTGGCTGTTCTGGGTACCGTGACTTTCCTGGCGCTGAGCCAGGCGGACAAGGTGGCTCAACAGGTGGCGGCTACCGGACAATCATTGATGCAGTCGCAGCGTCTGGCGAAATCAGTGTCACAGGCGCTGGTGGGCAGTGCCCAGGCGTTCCCTGACGTGCGTGAGAGTTCTGACGTACTGGCCAAAACCGTGCGTGGTCTGAAATCCGGTGAGGAAAGCCTGCGTCTGGCGCCTGTGAGCGATGAACTGCAATCCGACGTGGAAAAGGTTACGCCTTTCATGGAGCGCGCTGAGAAGAACGCGAAAACCGTGATGGGCCAGCAGAACATTCTGACGCAGGTGGGTAACGCTCTGCGCACCATTAACCGCCAGTCCTCGGATTTGCTGGAAATTGCGGAAACTGTTTCGTCGCTCAAGCTTCAGCAGAACGCTGCACCGGCTGAGATTTCAGCTTCTGGCCAGCTGGTGATGTTGACCCAGCGTATTGGTAAGTCTGCGAACGAGTTCCTGACCATGGAGGGCGTGAGCCCCGAGGCCGTGTTCCTGCTCGGTAAGGATTTGAACTCGTTCAAGGAAATCGCGCAGGGCTTGCAGGAAGGCAGCCCCGAGTTGCGCCTCGCCGGATCCAAGGATCCGCAGACACGCGAACGTCTTGAAGCGCTGATGGCTCTTTATGAGCAGACGCGTGTACAGG
>NZ_JBFUBD010000643.1:0-1111 GCF_056405935.1 Polaromonas sp. P1_E3 | reverse complement strand
GCCGATCACCGTGCCGTGGCCGCTCAGGAACTTGGTCGCTGAGTGGTAGACCAGGTCGGCGCCGTGGTCAAAGGGCTTGATCAGCCAGGGTGAGGTGAGGGTGGAGTCCACCAGCAGCGGCACGCCGGCTTTATGGGCAATGCCTGAGACCGCTTCGATGTCCAGCACGTCGAGGCCCGGGTTGCCCACGGTCTCGCCGAAAAAAAGTTTCGTGTTGGGCCGCACGGCGGCGCGCCAGCCGTCCAGGTCGCCGGGCTTGACGAAGGTGGTGTCGATGCCGAAACGGCGCAAGGTGTAGTGCAGCAGGTTCTGGCTGCCGCCGTACAGCGCGGTGCTGGCGACGATGTGGGAACCGGCGCCCATCAAGGTGGCAATGGCCAGGTGCAGCGCCGCTTGCCCGCTCGACGTGGCAATCGCGCCTATGCCGCCTTCCAGCGCCGATACGCGCTGCTCCAGCACCGCATTGGTCGGGTTGCTGATGCGTGAATACACGTGGCCCGCACGTTCGAGGTTAAAGAGGCTGGCCGCGTGGTCGCTGGATTCGAAGACAAAAGAGGTCGTCAGGTGAATCGGCACGGCGCGCGCGCCGGTGCTGGGGTCGGGCGCGGCGCCGGCGTGCAGCGCCAGGGTATCGAAGCCAGGGTCTGAGTAACCGGGCATGGGTTTGTCTCCAGTCAGAAAAAAGTGGCGGTGCGCCGGGCAATCACAGGAGCTGAACAGATTCTTGCAACCTGCCGTTTGATTGTGGGCTATATTTAAACTGAATTCCCCGTTGCCGCGCCGCGGTGGGACAATGAGGGACAAGCTGGCAGCACAACCGAGGAGACGGCCATGAAGGTTCTAGACATACTGCGCGTGAAGGGCAACACGCTTTACACCGTCCAGCCTGACGAACCCCTTGCCAAGGCGGCGCAGATCATGGCCGAAAAAGACATCGGCTCGCTCGTCGTGATGGAGCACGGCGACCTCGTCGGTATGCTGACCTTCCGTGAAGTGATCGTCTGCATCGTCAAGAACGGCGGCGAGATCGGCAGCACGCTGGTGCGAACCGCCATGGACGACCATCCGCTCACAAGCACCTCCGAAACTGAACACTACTAAGTCCGCCGCA
>NZ_JBFUBD010000642.1:0-1113 GCF_056405935.1 Polaromonas sp. P1_E3 | reverse complement strand
TGTTGTAGCGGTGTTTAGCGGGGGGCGCGTGGCCTATGTCAATGCGCATCAGCCGGATGGGGTGAAGCTGCTCTTCTGTCACGCTGGCTTTTGCCATGGCAGCTTTTTCAATATCTTCACTTTCCAATTCCACAAACAAGCTTTCGCCCTCCTGGGTGTGCAGGTAAATGCGCAGCTTGATGTCTGTGCTGGAAAGGAGCATGGGGTTCTCTCACGGTCAGGTTGATGAAATCAGATGAAGACCAATCCCAGGGATCTGGGGGTTTCGGTTCTGGCAGAACAAGGCAATGGGGGGTGACGCCGTAACTCAGGTTGCTGGCTTGGTCACGGCTTTCTATGTGGCCGTTCGCCTCCAGGGCATCCAGGGCCTGCTGAACTTCCGGAGGAGTGAAGGTTGGCCGCCAGTGGGGGGCCAACATTTCAGGCGTCCACCAGCCACCGTCTTGATGCAGTCGTATCCACAACGCACGCATGTCGCGGGTAATAAGGACGCCCATGATTGGCGGTCTTGCTCAGGCGCTCGTGTGGCGTTAGGGCTGGGAACGGGGAGGCCCGTCCGTGAGCGCGCTGTTGACGGTCAGCTCATGTGTCAATTTGCGCTGCGCCTGGCTGCGCTGGTGCGGCATGGTGACTGTGATCTTGCGGGTTTGCTGGAAGGCTAACGCACGGCTTGCAGGATCGAGATAGCGCGACGGCCAGAGCTCTTCGGGTCTTTTGTCGAGGGCGCGTGCCACGAGCTGTTCCGCTGCCAGCCAGGGACTGGTCAGCACACGTTGTATGTGGCTGTAGCCATTTTCCATGGCGATTTTTCGAAGACTGGTGCCGCGTTTGCGTAGGGCAGCAATGACATCGGCGGGGTGCATATCTTCCTGTGCGGGTGTCGATTTAATTGTGCTCATATCTAATATTTTGAGCACAAAACTAGTCAAGTCAAACTGTTTTTTTGGCCTGTTTCAATTTGTGCTACTTTTATTGTGTTTCTTACGAATTAAATGAGTGTTCTGTTTGCCTATTTTGTGCTTGAAGGAACAAAATAGTGTTCATGAACACAAAAGAAACAGCATCGGGGGCGGTCGGTTCTGGCTCATCTGGCAAGCTCCAGCACTATTCTTT
>NZ_JBFUBD010000641.1:0-1115 GCF_056405935.1 Polaromonas sp. P1_E3 | reverse complement strand
ATCCACACGCACGCGGTCCAGCGGTTCGATCGTGGCGTTCAGCCCTTCCGGCGCCAGGCTGCCCGTTTTTTCGGAACTGTTTTCCTCACTCAATGTGCTGCCGGTGGCCAGCCGGGAGGCTGGTTCGACCGTGTTTCCGGGCGCTGGTCCCAGCCCGTTCTCAACGCCATGCTCGCCGGCCTTGTTCGGGTTGTATGGCATGGCTGCCGCCAGTTCCTGGACCTGCGCCATTTTTTCCGATGCTGCATCTGCATTGGCAGGTGGGGCAAGGCCGGCAGGCCCGCTGTCGGTATTTTTAGGGGCGGCTTTCGATGAAATTCCAGTGGGTTTTGCCATGAGGTGGTGATCCAAAAAATTGATGAAGAGGCTTCAGGGTCACGCGTCATGGCCGGGCGCCGCTGCACACGAGCAGCGAAATACATCGAGAAAAGGACATCGGGAAAAGGGAAGATCCAAACTCAAAAGCGCAACAAACCCGGCAGTGAACGCGGATGCGCTTGATGCTATTTTTCAGCAGGGTGCAGGGGTGTAGGACGGTGCGCCGTGGGCATCCCGGCCGGCGTCTGCTGCGGCCGGAAAAGATTTGCGGCAGCCAGGTGCCGTGTTGCAGTCTTCGCGTCTTCAGGTCTTCAGGTCTTCAGGTCTCTAGCGCTTTGGTGCGAAAAGACCTGAAAGACGTGCCAGATTCAATAAACCCCGAAGAGCGCGCGGATCTCGTCGCCGGCCGTGCGCCCATGTTTCTGGCTTTTGTACTTGTCGCCGATGTCGGCGCATTTTTCCATGATCAGCAGCGTGAACTCTTGCAGCTCAGGCGTCAGCGCATCGCCTTCCGTCATCGCCCCAGCCAGCTTGGCCAGGTTTACGAGCTGGCGGTCGCTGATGGAGCCAATGGAAAAGTCTGAAGGCTTGAAGTCAGGAGGAAGTGACATGGGATGGCACCTGGAGAGTGTCAGCCGGCGGCGGAAACTGGACTGCCTGCTTGACGGGTTTTGTCCTACAGATTAACTCAGGCCGGCCGACCTAACATTCGTTTTTTCCCTAGGAGACGCCCCATGGCAGACGATACGAGCAAAACCGGCTCCGACCGCAGGTTCATCGCCACCGACCAGGCGTAT
>NZ_JBFUBD010000640.1:0-1120 GCF_056405935.1 Polaromonas sp. P1_E3 | reverse complement strand
GCGATCTCCTGGTCGTTGGCAGCCAGCAGCGGCAGGTCAAAGGTGTTGAGATCAATCTGGGGCACGTCACTATCGCCTTCCCGGGCGCTGTCCCCAACATCCATCACCAGCGCATTCTGGCCACGGGTCAGATTGATGTAGACATCGGCCAGCAGTTCAGCGTCCAGCAAGGCGCCGTGCAAGGTTCGGCCCGAATTGTCGACTTCCAGCCGGTCRCACAAGGCGTCCAGCGAGTTGCGTTTGCCCGGGAACAGCTCCTTGGCCATCATCAGGCTGTCGGTGACCTTGGCCACGCAATGCTTGATGGGCGGCTTGCCGATGAGTTCGAGTTCCTTGTTGAGGAAGCTCACGTCAAAAGGCGCGTTGTGGATGATGATCTCGGCGTCCTGCAGGTATTCCAGCAGTTCGTCGGCCACGGCCGAAAACTTGGGCTTGTCCTTCAGGAATTCGTTGCTGATGCCGTGGACTTTGAGCGCGTCTTCATGGCTGTCGCGCTCGGGGTTCAGGTAGAAGTGCCGGTTGTTGCCGGTGAGCTTGCGGGCTACCAGCTCCACGCAGCCGATTTCAATGATGCGGTCGCCGTTTTCAGCGGAAAGACCAGTGGTTTCAGTGTCCAGAACAATTTGGCGCATGACTGGATTATCGCTGCGCTGGGTCAGCGGATGTTTTTCCGCCGGGCCGCCCCAAGGAAAAATGCCCCCGAGGGGGCAGAGAGCTACGCGCAGCGAGCAAACGTGGGGGCTCAATAGCATCGCCGGGCCGCCCCAAGGAAAAATGCGCCCCCTGGGGGGGGCAGCGCAGCACACGCAGTGGCAAGCGTGGGGGCTAATGATTCTCTTTGGCGTGGTTGATGGAGTACTTGGGTATTTCCACTGTCACGTCGGACTGCGCCAGAAAAGCCTGGCAGCTCAGCCGTGAATTGGGCTCMAGCCCCCAGGCGCGGTCCAGCAGATCTTCTTCGCTCTCGTCGAGTTCGTTCAGCGATTTGAAGCCTTCGCGCACGATGACATGGCAAGTCGTGCAAGCGCAGCTGAGGTCGCAGGCGTGCTCGATGTTGATCTTGTTGTCGAGCAGGGCTTCGCAGATCGAGGTACCGGCCGGCGCGCTGATCTCAGCACCC
>NZ_JBFUBD010000639.1:0-1129 GCF_056405935.1 Polaromonas sp. P1_E3 | reverse complement strand
GCGCAAGGGAGCCAATCAGGCGAAGTTGGCCTCGGCAAAACTCCAGTTCACCAGGTTGGAAAGAAAGGTTTCGACAAACTTCGGGCGCAGGTTACGGTAATCGATGTAGTAGGCGTGTTCCCAGACATCCACCGTGAGCAATGCCTTGTCGGCCGTCGTGAGTGGGGTGCCTGCGGCACCGGTGTTGACGATGTCAACAGTACCGTCGGCTTTTTTGACAAGCCAGGTCCAGCCGGAACCGAAATTACCAACGGCAGACTTGACGAAAGCCTCCTTGAATGCGGCGTAAGAGCCAAATTTGGCATTGATAGCCGCGGCCAGTGCGCCGCCAGGTTCGCCGCCGCCGGCGGGCTTCATGCAGTTCCAGAAGAAGGTGTGGTTCCATATCTGGGCCGCATTGTTGTAAACGCCACCGCTGGACTTTTTGACGATCTCTTCGAGCGTCATGGCTTCAAACTCGGTACCCTTTTGCAGGTTGTTGAGGTTCACCACATACGCATTGTGGTGCTTGCCATGGTGGTATTCAAAGGCTTCCTGGCTGTAATGCGGCGCCAGGGCGTCGATTGGGTACGGTAGCGGGGGGAGTTTGTGTTCCATGATTTTTTCCTCGTGGTGATGAATAAACTGCTTTTAACGATCTCATTGTAAAAACTAAATCAGTCTGCGCGCACAAACGGTCAAATCGACCTCGCCGTCTGCAAGGGTAGCGCGCACAGGCTGCCCTACCTGTGTATTTTCCCGGCTGGTAATAGGCTGACCTTGAAGGTCGGCAAGCCAGGCATATCCGCGCTTGAGGACCAGTTTTGGATCCAGCAATTCAAGCCGCAACTGTGCGCGCTCGACGCGCTGCCGGCCTCGCTGCAGGTTGCCTTGCACTTCGTGCGGAAAATCGCTGCCCAAGGCCTGAAGCTTGCGTTGCTCGTGCTGAAGTGCCGAACGCGCAGCCTGGCTCAGGCTCTGGCCGAGCCCCGTCAGGCGGGCATGCTGCCTGGTAACCAGATGCGACGGCCGGCTTATCCGGGAAGCCGCCCAGTCCAGGCGCTGATTGTGCGACTCCAGTTGCCGGTCTACGCCGTTTTGCAGCCGCGACAGGGCCAGGTCCAGCGCGCTCAGCCAGACAGTTTGGGGC
>NZ_JBFUBD010000638.1:0-1132 GCF_056405935.1 Polaromonas sp. P1_E3 | reverse complement strand
AATGTCTTCGATTGGATGTTTTCCAAGGTCGCGCACGACAACCTCGTATTCTAAAAAAGCCTCCTTCTTCGGGACATCAAGATCAGCATAGGCGGGAAGCTCCTTTAGCTTTAATGCCTTATTGCCTTTGAAATACTGGTGAAGGGTTGTAAGTCTTTGCTGTCCATCCACGAGGTACTCAGTGGCCTCTCCGGTATCAGGATTCAAACTACCAGCGCAGACGTAAATCTCTGGGAACGGTAGACCCCGAAGCACTGTTTTGATAAACGCGAGCTTGTCGTCGTTTGTCCAAACAAGTCGCCTTTGAAAATCCGGGCGTGGGTTGAGCTTTGAGTCTGTCAGCGCCGACATCAGTTGATGTATCCGACGATTCGTTGCGGATGTTTTCATGCAGCACCTGCCAGAGTTTCTCGCATCGCAGTCAAACCATTTCGCTGATAACGCATTAAAAACCGTTCGTCATAGTAAAGACCRCCGCGAATTTTCGTACGCATAAATTCCTCCCGCCCGGAGATTTCACGGAAAAACTCCCACCAATCGTGGCACACCTGGTACTCATCAGCCGAGGGCATCTTATCGGGCCGAATCCATCCCATTAGATGGTAGTGCTTGAATTTCTCCACGTTGAAGTATTCGCCAGCGCTCACCATTTGGTTTACTTCATGCCAAATGCTGACGTACAAATCTCTCGAAACAATTGCCACATCAATGTCAGAATCGTCCGAGAAATGCTTGAAGTACTGTCCAGGCTTAGGACTGAAACCGAGTTTCGCCGAACCGACAACGAAAATAGAATCAATCGCTACACCGAATTGAGTGGCGATGCAGTCACGCACTCCAATTTCAAAATCATTCCCAATAATTGAGCACTCGTGCCGCATGACATGTTTGACCAAGGCTTGCTCAACTCCTTGGCCGAGTAGGCAATCCCTAAACACGCCGATACGAGCAGCGATGTCTGCAGCTACTTCCTCTTGAGTCATGGGAACCTTTGAACGCTAAGTTCAAGGATCGTATCAACTTGTATGGCAATTAAAACGGAAGAATTTACCTTGATCAGTAAGGTTCGGCCCCGGCTGAAGCAGTTCTGCAATGGTTGCACTGTTCGAGCATCAACGAACCGTAGCAACAG
>NZ_JBFUBD010000637.1:0-1133 GCF_056405935.1 Polaromonas sp. P1_E3 | reverse complement strand
GGCCAGTGCCGCACTGCCGGCCGCCAGTACCCACCAGCCCTGGCGCGAGCCCAGGCGGGCAGCATCCATGCCGGGAATTYCTGCAGGCAAACCCAGCGAAGGCCAGAAGTGAAAGACCAGCCAGCCCGCCGCGGCCACCCAGGCGGCCAGTGACAGGGAGCGAAGGCTGCTGCCGCGCACGAGGCTGAAGCCCATCACCGCAAATACCAGCAGCGCCATGCTGAAAGCGTGCAGGACATTGGCTGCCCATGTCCAGAACACACGTTCCAGGCCATCGGCCGGGGCCCATGGCTCGGCCGCGACCCCGGCATGGGTATGCGCCGCTGCATCCGCATGTGTGTGCGTGGTGGCCGTCGCGGGAGCGGGAGCAGTGGCTGGCGCGGCTGCCGCAGGCGTTTCCACTTTCTGGCTCTCAAACACTTCCGCGGCCAGGATGATGGGCACTGCCTGCAACTGCTGCACGCCGGACTGCAGGCTACCCACCACCACCGCAACGGCCAAAGCCGCCCAGATCAATCGTTGAAAAACCATGGATATCTCCCGGTGAAAAGTCGGCTCAGTGGCAGGGCTTGACGGTGATGTGGCGCACGTCGTGCGCGGCGTTATGCGCCAGCGGGCTTTCAGCGAAAGCCACGCCGTACAGAACCACCAGGCCCAGCACGGCGGCGCCGCACAGAGGGCGCAACACAGCCAGGCCGGGGTTCAGCGTGTGAGCAGGGCTCTGGGTCAGCGTTGTTGATTCAGTCATGAAATCTCCTTGAGGTTGAGGTGAATGGGTGAATGGTGAATGAACGGGGTGAAAAAAGAAACTTAGTGCATTTGCGTTGTCATGTCGAGCCCAGCCCGGCAGGCGGCAACCGCGCGAGGATGCCGCTGCGCAGGCGCTCGGGCCTCGCGTTGCGGGCCAGGTTGCCGTCAACGCTGTGCCTGTGCAGCTGTGCGCAGGCAATCACTTGGGCCGCGGTTTCGGCGTCGGGAATCAGGTCACCAAAGTAATAACTGAACTTGCCCTGCGCCTGCAGCGTCACGGTGCAGGCGCGGGAGCAGCCACTCATGCAGGCCAGGCCGCGCAGCTGCAGGCCTTGGTGCTGCCCGGTGTCCAGCTCGCACACCAGCAGGGCGTCCTGCACGGC
>NZ_JBFUBD010000636.1:0-1133 GCF_056405935.1 Polaromonas sp. P1_E3 | reverse complement strand
CATCACGATGGCATAGCAGAAGACTGCAGCAGCGAGCCTAGCACCAGCGCAATAAAACGTCCTCAGGGGCCGTCTTTATGTTCGCATGCGAAACCGATAGCCTTAAACTTCCGACAATACGGCGAGGAAAAGTTTATGAGAGCGTGGGTTCGAATTCTTGATTTGATTGCGCTGGCAATGCCCATCAACACGAGCGTATAGAAAATGACCTGCGGATTGATGCTCTGGGGTGCTTTAGCATGCTATGCCGTGCTTTACGGTTGCTTATGTAGATTGATACGTTCACGATATCAAAGCCTATATCACGAATTCAATTGGACCAGCGATTTTCTCTCAGACATGAGGGGAGAGGACGACGTTCTATGGCTTTGCTTGTTTGGCCATTGGAAATATAAATCCGCGATCTTGTCCGGAGTCTGTATCGGTCTTCTTCTTTCTCTCGGTCTGTTCATTCTTGCGATGACCCAGACCACATGTTCAGGTGATTTTTCCTTGTGGTGAGCACAACCTGCGAATCATCAGGCAGGCCAGCGTCGCAGCACCCTGCAGTACGCTGGCCTGAACAAGTGGCCAAAAAGTATTGGCGTCATAACGTGAGCCTCTGTTCACAAAATCTGCGCCGGAATAAATTGCCGTCGCACCAAGCAAGGTAGMGAAGCCCGTCATCCACAAGAATTCAATCGACGTCTTCATATATTCGTCTTTTGTCGATTCGAATACTGAAAATACAAGATGGACGGCGTTCAGAAGAACCGTCAAACTCAAAGCGATATACAACGTTAAGGGGTATGGGTCAGCTCTGTACGTCAACAGCATAACGAAGCAGAGTCCCCAGCTAATCCACCTAACGTTAAAAAGATTGCTGATTTTCATTCAATTGCCCCAAGCTGAAACAGCGACTAAAACTGCTCGACAAGCTCAGCCATCACGAACATGACAGCAGTTAGAGCGACAAAGAGGAATAGCTTAAGTGCTGCAATGCCCCGTCTTTGCGCCTAGGTCGAAATCAGCCAGTACAGCTGCCAAATGCCGAGCACTATCCCGGATGATGAGTGCGGTTGCTTTTTGTCATCGCGGCATCGTAGCAAAAAAAAACGGATTCCCGCTTGCACGCGAAAGCTGCAGTCTTAAAC
>NZ_JBFUBD010000635.1:0-1135 GCF_056405935.1 Polaromonas sp. P1_E3 | reverse complement strand
ACGTGCCACTGCCGGTTCCACCCACTGTCACCACGTCACCGCCCAGTGCCGTGACCCCCGCCGTTCCGTTCAACGTGGCGTTGGCGGTGGTGTCGTAGACCTTGTTATTGGCGCCCACACCCGTGACGGTCAGGTTCGCCGGTGTAATGTTTGCTGTAGCGGCGGTGGGTTGCACCACGGTGTAGTTGCCGGCGTCGGCGCCGCCCAACGTGTAGCCGGTCACGGTCACGACTTTGCCATTGCCCACATTCTTGTCAGCAAAAGTGCCGCCACCACCACTCACACTCACCACGTCACTGCCCAATGCAGCCACTGCGGCCGTTCCATTGAGCGTAGCGGTATTAGTGGTGTCGTAGACCTTGTTGTTGGCTCCCACACCTGTGACAGCCAGGCTGGCTGGTGTGATGTTTGCCGTCACGGCAGTGGGTTGCACCACGGTGTAATTGCCGGCATCRGCGCCACTCAATGTRTAGCCGGTCACWGTSACWGCCTTGCCGTTGCCCACGTTCTTGTTGGCGAACGTGCCGCTGCCGGTGCCACCCACAGTYACCACATCACCGCCCAGGGCTGTGACTGCCGCCGCTCCGTTGAGCGTAGCGGTGTTRGTGGTGTCGTAGACCTTGTTGTTGGCTCCSACACCTGTGACCGTCAGGTTTGCCGGTGTGATGTTTGCAGTCAGCCCCGTTGGTTGCACCACGGTGTAGTTGSCGGCATCRGCGCCGCTCAACGTGTAGCCGGTCACSGTCACGGCCTTGCCATTGCCCACGTTTTTGTTGGCGAAGGCACCGCTRCCSGTGCCGGCCACGCTCACCGTGTCGCCRGCAAGCGCTGTGACGGCCGCSGTTCCGTTMAGSGTRGCGSTGSTSGTKGTGTCGTAGACCTTGTTGTTGGCTCCCACACCTGTGACGGCCAGGCTGGCTGGTGTGATGTTGGCCGTCASYSCSGTKGGTTGCACCACGGTGTAGTTGGCGGCATCGGCACCACCCAGCGTATAGCCGGTTACCGTCACGGCCTTGCCGTTGCCCACGTTCTTGTCGGCAAACGTGCCGCTGCCGGTGCCACCCACAGTTACCACATCACCGCCCAGGGCTGTGACTGCCGCCGCTCCGTTGAGCGTAGCGGTGTTAGCGGTGTT
>NZ_JBFUBD010000634.1:0-1141 GCF_056405935.1 Polaromonas sp. P1_E3 | reverse complement strand
GTGGGTGTCCTGGTTCTGGGTGAAAAGCTCAATGCCACGCAAATGGGCGCCTTTGCCATCGCCCTGACGGGCGTGGTGCTGGCTACTTTGCCCGGACGGGGTCCGGGAACGCCTGTTCCGGTCGAGCCGCCGCACTGATCTCCCGATCCAGCCGTTTTTGCCGGCGCATCACGGAGATGCTGTAGGCAATGATGCCCAGCGACACTACCGTGATCAGGATCGTGGCGGCCGCGTAAATCGACGGGTTCACCCCACGCCTGGCATAGCTGAAGATCACCTGCGGCAAAGTCGTCACCCCCGGGCCCGACAAAAACTCGGAAATCACCACGTCGTCAAACGACAGCGTGAAGGTCAGCAGCCAGGCCGACACGAGTGCCGGCGCAATGCTGGGCAGGGTCACGAGGAAGAACACCTGCACCGGCCGGCAGCCCAGGTCCATGGCGGCTTCCTCCAGGGTGCGGTCCATTTCACTGAGGCGCGACTGAATCACTACTGTGGCGTAGGCCATGCCCAGCAGCGTGTGCCCCGTCACGATGGTGATGAAGCCCCGGTCCGGCCAGCCGATGGTGCGCTGCACCGCGACCATCAAGAGGAGCAAGGCCAGACCGATGATGACCTCGGGCATGACCAGCGGGGCGTTCACCAGCCCGTAAAACAGGGTGCGTCCGGTAAAGCGCAGATAACGTACCAGCACGAATGCAKCAAAACTGCCGAGCACCACCGACAGAGTGCCGGTGATCAGTGCCACCTTGAGCGACAGGAAAAAACCTTCCACCAATCGGGAGTCCGACAGCAGCGCCTCGTACCAGCGCGTGGAGAAGCCGGTGAAAACACCGTCCTGGCGGGTACTGTTGAAAGAAAAGACGATGAGGAAAATCAGCGGGATGTACAGGAACAGGTATACCAGGCCCATCCAGATCCGGCCGACATTGTTCTCAAAGACCCGGAGGATTGGTCTCAACACGTTTTTCATGTCAATGCCGCCCTTGCGCATCGCGGTCGCTGCTGGAGCGGTAGTAAAACGCCAGCGGCACCAGGATCAGGAGGATCATCACGACAGCCAGCGCGGACGCGCGCGGCCAGTTGTTGCTGCTGAACATCTCGTCCCACACCACGCGGCCGATCATGATGTTCTCAGCGC
>NZ_JBFUBD010000633.1:0-1143 GCF_056405935.1 Polaromonas sp. P1_E3 | reverse complement strand
GGTCGTGGCCGACCAGGCCTGGCTCAGGCGCTTTGCGCAGTGCGGTACTGAGAACGGAATCCGTTTTACATCGCTGGGTGCTGACGTACTGGACATGCCGGAGGTTTACACCCTGGATATGGTGCTCTATGAAGACTGGGCCGGGTTGAAAGGCAAACGGCAGCAGCTCGATGGCGCCATCGAGCAGTGGGCTGCCGACATGCCTGAGGCTTACCCGGCCATGACCATGCGCTACGCCAACTCGAAAGGGGTGCAGCGCGAACACGTGGTCTGGAAGGCCCTCACGCATTTTTTCAATCACCAGACACACCACAGAGGGCAGGTGACGACATTGGTCACGCAGGCGGGTGCAACGGTGGGCGTGACGGACCTTATTGCGCTGGTGATGGACGATCCTGTGGTTGCTATGAAATAGATAGCTGCTTGCGCACGTCCCCAAAGGGCTGATGGCCAAAATGACATAAAAAAACCCGCCTTGCGCGGGTTTTTTATGGAGGAGGGCCGGGATTACTTTTTGGCAGCGCTTGCGGCAGGCTTGGCTGCCTCAACCTTGACTTCGGTCTTGGTTTCCTTCTTGGCGCCTTTATTAGACGTTACAGCCTCTTTGGCATCCTTGGCTGATTCCACGACGGCATCTTTCGTCGCTATAGCAGCACCTTTGACCGCATCCTTGGTGGCGATGGCTGCGTCCTTGGCTTTTTCCGTGATCGGCTTGTCGGAATTTTTGCCGGCTTTGGCGTCTGCCTTGGCTTCGGCCTTGGTTTTTGCCTTGGCGCCTGCGGCGGCCGGGCCTGTATAGGATGCACCGCCAACAGTCAGCCCTGCGGCCGAGAACTCTGCGGCGCGTTTGTCTCCCACACCTTTGACGCGGGTGATGAAGTCGTCCCAGTTCTTGAACTCGCTTTTCTTGCGCTCGGCAATGATTTGCCGTGAGGTGACAGGGCCGATGTGCTTGATACCGTCGAGTTCGGCCTCAGTGGCTTTGTTGACGTCAACCGCAGCAAAGGCTGCAACGAGAGACATGGCGGCGAAAAATGCCAGTACTTTCTTGAACATGGGGGTATCTCCTCAATGGTGAATGGCGAAGCGCGTTATGCATCCCGTGAACAGGGATGCTGTCTTTATAACGGCCTGGTTTCATAC
>NZ_JBFUBD010000632.1:0-1150 GCF_056405935.1 Polaromonas sp. P1_E3 | reverse complement strand
CTGTTTCGCCAGCGCTACCCCCACATTCCCGTATGGGAACAAACAAGGGGTATGGAAGAACTCGCACGCGACGCCTTCCTGGCGCGCTTCACCCCGACGTCCAGGGGCATTGGTTTTGCCGTGCTGGGCGGCTCATTTGCCGAAGGTATTGACCTGCCCGGTGACCGGCTGATTGGCGCCTTTATTGCCACGCTGGGCCTTCCGCAGGTGAACCCGGTCAATGAGCAGATACGTGAACGCATGGGAGCCAACTTTGGTGCAGCCCAGAGTTACGACTACACCTATTTGTACCCCGGGCTGCAGAAGGTGGTGCAGGCTGCGGGCCGGGTGATACGCACGACCTCGGACCAGGGCGTGGTGTACCTGATTGATGACCGCTTCACGCGCCCTGAAATACAAAGCCTGTTGCCAGGCTGGTGGAAGGTGGCAAGACTGCGGGCCAGGCGGCAGGAGCCGGCTGCGATGCTGTGAGAGCGACTACAGGCACAAAGACAAAAGCCCGCATTCGCGGGCTTTTGTGTGAACGGTTGAAGGTCGTCGCCGCACAGGGCTTAAAACACGCCCAGCAGCATCAGGATAAGAACCACGCTGAGGGGGACACCCAGTAACCAGGCAATGAGGGGCATTTGATTCTCCTTGAAGTTGTCGGTTGGAAGACAAATTCAATGTAGATCGAGCCATGGCGCGCTTGTGCCAGCGTGCAGGCTCGCTGCAGGTAAGGAATGGCTGACGCGCGTGTAGTTGCAGGCCTTGGCGACCTGCAGTCCTGCGGCGACGAAAAAACTTGAGGAAATGGCCTGCAGACCAATCAGGACGTGCGCAAGCAGCTCCTGAAATAGTAGCAACTACGGGGCTCTAGCGTTGGCTGAACTGCCACGCACCCAACATGCGCTGCACCGGCTGCGTTTCAGGCAGCACATACACCACACCGAGGCTCTTTCCCAGCACGGGGCCGACGACGGTTTCGTAGAAATTGATGGGTACCACGACACACCCCAGCGAAATACGGTTGTCGTCGGGTGTTTCAGAAGCCAGCCGCTCGGCGCGGCGTTCTGCGAGCGCCGCGGGGCGAAGACGATGGATTGCCAGCTTGGCCTTGTAGTCGATCCACACAATGGCCTCGCCTTGAAGATTGTGGCCGGGTTCGGAA
>NZ_JBFUBD010000631.1:0-1151 GCF_056405935.1 Polaromonas sp. P1_E3 | reverse complement strand
GTATTCCACGCTGCCGCCGGGCTGCAGGATTTCGTAGGGGCTCATGGTCGCGTCGCCGACGAAGATGAGTTTGTAGTCCTTGTTGTACTTTCGGATGATGTCCCAAGTCGGGAATTTCTCGCTGAAACGGCGGCGGTTGTTCTTCCACATGAAGTCATAGACGCAGTTGTGGAAGTAATAAAACTCCAGGTGCTTGAACTCGGCCTTGACGGCCGAGAACATTTCCTYGACGCGGTGGATGTGCTCGTCCATGGTGCCGCCCACGTCCATCAGCAGCAGCACCTTCACGTTGTTGTGGCGCTCCGGCACCATCTTGATGTCCAGCCAGCCGGCGTTGGCCGCGGTGGAGCGTATGGTGTCGTCCAGGTCCAGCTCTTCCACATTGCCCTGGCGCGCGAACTTGCGCAGGCGCCGAAGCGCGACCTTGATGTTGCGTGTGCCCAGTTCCTGCGTGTCGTCATAGTCCTTGTAGGCGCGCTGGTCCCAGACTTTGACCGCGCTCTTGTTGCGGCTCTTTTCCTGACCTATGCGTATGCCCTGGGGGTTGAAGCCGTTGGCGCCGAAGGGCGAGGTGCCGCCCGTGCCTATCCATTTGCTGCCGCCTTCGTGGCGCTCTTTCTGCTCTTCAAAGCGTTTTTTGAGCGTTTCCATGAGCTCATCCCAGCCCATTTTTTCGATCTTGGCTTTTTCCTCGGGGCTCAGTTCGAGCTCCAGGTTTTTGCGTAGCCACTCCAGGGGGATGTCCTTGGTGAAATCGGCCAGCATTTCGACGCCCTTGAAGTAGGCGGCAAAGGCACGGTCGAATTTGTCGTAGTTTTTCTCGTCCTTCACCAGCACCGTACGGCTCAGGTAATAAAAATCGTCAATCTTCCACGCGCCTTCGCCGTCATGGGCGTCGAGCTTGTCGCTGTTGGGGCCGACGACGCCCGCCTGCAGGGCTTCGAGCAGCATCAGGTATTCCTTGACGGAAACCGGCAACTTGGCCGAGCGCAGGGTGTAGAAGAAATCGATCAGCATGGAAAACTCCTAGGGCCTGTTAACRCTATKTWTGCAAGATGCGTTGCGAGTCAAAAAGGCCTTGAGCAAGGCGCAAAACGCAGGCGGGGTAGACCCCGTCAAGGCTTTGCAACGCCGCGCAAGGCCTTTTTGAT
>NZ_JBFUBD010000630.1:0-1152 GCF_056405935.1 Polaromonas sp. P1_E3 | reverse complement strand
GCCAGAGACTGGGAGCGCTCGTAATCGAACGTGAGTCTGTTGAACACCCCTTTGGCGCCCGTGCGGCTTTTGAGCAGGTCGGACTCCTGGGTGCCGCCTACTCCCTGGCTGAAATCCACATCCAGAGCGTTCTGCCCGCCCAGCCGGTCAAGCACACGCCAGGTGAACCCCAGCCGCAATGCACGGATGTGGTCTTCAATCACCCGGGTACCCAGCACATCGGTTTGCACATCGGTGTGCTCATACGCCACCCGCGCGGTGACGCTTTCATTACGGGTCCGCAGCATCGGGTACGCGGCCGAGATCGTCACTGTGTCCGCGTTTCCACGCATGTCAAAAGGCGCCAGGACGTCGCCCGGGCGGGTGCGTGCCTTTGACGCGGCAGCGGACAGCCGAAGGCCCTCCGTCGTGACAACCTGGCTGTAAGAAAGCTGCGCATAGGCCAGCTCGGAACCGCCGCCGGCCATGCCCCGAAAGCGCCACTGGTCATTGACCCCCAGCACCTGGTTGAGGGTCAGTTCCACACCCGCCTCGCCGGGGCCGAGGTATTTGGACCCATAGGTATCTACGGCAGCGAAACCTTCAACCTTTTTCACCTTGGCGATTAACGTAAGGTCGGCGGCCCCGGGAGCCTGGCCCGGGGCCAACACACTGCGCAACTCGACCCCTGGAAAATCGTTGGCAATCAGAAGATAGCGTTCAAGCAAAGGGCCGTGGATGGGACGTGAGGCCCTGATTTTCTCGCCGGTGGCTGCAAGCTGGCCTTTCACAYAATCGCTGACATCGTCTCCCGCCTGAATGTTCACCTTGTCGATATAGCCTTCCACCACACGCAAGGTAAGCGTGCCCTCAGACAGGGACTGCGGAGGCACCACCACCAGCGACAGGATGTAGCCCGCATTGCGGTACATCGCGGTCAGGGAAGAAGCGAGTTGCAAAATCTCGCTGCCGGTAATTTCCCGTCCGGTATAGCTGTCCGCATGCGCCTGAAGAACGCCGCCGGGTAACACAGTGCCGGTTTCAATCTCAATGCGCCTGAGGGTGACCTTGATGGCCCTCAGCGATTCAGGCAAAAACCCCGTGGGCTCGGCCCTGATTTCCGGAGGCGCCGGTGAGGCTCCGGGCTCTGGCTGGAAATCAAAACGTTCGCGA
>NZ_JBFUBD010000629.1:0-1153 GCF_056405935.1 Polaromonas sp. P1_E3 | reverse complement strand
TATCGAGCCTGTAGGGCATTTCTGGTTTCTTGAGGCCCTGTTTATTGTTTTCCTGGTTGTCCTGCTGCTCGAACACCTGAAAGTGCTTTCCACCGCGGCGGGGTTCGCGGTAGCCTGGGCACTCAGTGCGGTGCTGTTTGACTACTTCAGCCCACCCAACTATTTCGCCGCCCGCGGTGCGGTCTACCTGCTTCCTTTTTTCATGGCCGGGCTGGCCTGCAAACGATTCAACATCGGAACGCCAAGGGCGCGCCTTGTAGCGGCAGCCGTATTTATCTGCGCGGCTATCGGGGCCATGCTTTTTCCGCAATTTTCCGAGCAGGGAAGTTCCATTGCTGCGCTGGCCCTCGGTGTCTCAAGCGCATTTCTTCTTTTGCGAAGCGGCTGGAGTTTCGCTCCGCTGGCCTACGTCGGGTCCTTTTCTTTCGCAATTTACCTGCTGCATGTTTTCTTCACAGCCGCGAGCCGCATCGCGTTGCGCAAACTCGGCGTCACGGACACGTATGTCCTGATGGCACTGGGCCTTGCCGCCGGCATTGCCGGCCCCGTCCTGTCCGCGCTGCTCATCAGCCGGCATGCAGGCCTGAACCTGTGGCTCCTGGGAACTGTGCCGGGTAAGCCGAAGCCCCTTCCGAAGACAGTCGCAGCCTGACATAAAGGCGCGGGGCGGGAATTCATTCCCTTCTGAGTTCAGGGCTTCTTTTCGATGGCGGCATAGCAGCGGCCTCTCCGACTCCTCTTGCAAACCTGCTCACCTGGCAACTGACCGGAAGGGCTTGCCGGCATTTGCCTGGCTGCGCGGCCCGGTTCGAACTAAACTGCCTGGCGCACCGAAGACAAACAGATCGGTGCTGTCCCGCAGACGGGCAACCCACAAAAATAGAGAGACAACATATCCATGAATATCGTCATCACCGGCGGCGCCGGATTTCTGGGAGCCAGGCTGGCCCGGCAGCTTCTCAATGCCGGTGAACTTGCCCTGGCGGGAGAGGCGCCACAAGCCATCCAGAGCGTGACACTGGTTGACCGGGCCGCGCCGCCAGCAGGGCTCTTATCGGACAAGCGTGTTCGAGCCATCATCGGCGACTTGAACCAGCTACTGGAGGGCAGCCATCCGCAGGCTGCGGTAGTCACGCAAAAAGATGTCCTGGTA
>NZ_JBFUBD010000628.1:0-1158 GCF_056405935.1 Polaromonas sp. P1_E3 | reverse complement strand
GTCGGGAAAGGCCGGAGCTTGGTACCCGCACCCACCAGTTGCTTGAGTGCACCAGGGTTCTTGGCATCGTATTTGGCCTGCATATCGCCATGGGCCYGGGCCGCAGCCGCTTCCACAATCGCCTTGTTCTCGGGTGTGAGGGCGTCAAATGCCTTGTTGTTGATGAAGAAGTCCAATTCAGGACCACCTTCCCACCAACCCGGGTAGTAGTAAAAGGGAGCGACCTTGTTGAAGCCCAGCTTCAGGTCGTCATAAGGCCCCACCCATTCAGCGGCATCAATCGTGCCCTTTTCGAGGGCCTGGTAAATTTCGCCGCCGGGAATGTTCTGCGGCACGCCGCCGATGCGCTCCAGCACCTTGCCGCCGAATCCGCCGATGCGCATTTTCAGGCCCTTGATGTCTTTCAGCGACTTGATTTCCTTGCGATACCAGCCACCCATTTGCGAGCCGGTATTACCGCCCGGGAAATTGACGATGTTGTACTTGCCATAGAACTCGCGCATCAGCTTCAGGCCGTTGCCTTCGTACATCCAGGCACTCATCTGACGGCTGTTCAGGCCGAAGGGAATGGCGCATCCCAGCGCAAAGCTTTCGTCTTTGCCGAAAAAATAATAGGGCGCGGTATGGCAGGCCTCGACGGTACCTTGTTGCACACCGTCAACCACGCCGAAGGCGGGCATCAGTTCACCGGCCGAATGGACGGAGATTTCGAACTTGCCGCCCGACATGGCTTTCACGGCCTTGGCAAATACTTCGGCGGCACCAAAAATGGTGTCAAGGGATTTAGGGAAGCTGGATGCCAGGCGCCAACGAACGGCAGCCTGCGCATGAACGGCAGGTGCGACGCCTGCGGCCAGCACACCGGCGATACCGGCGTTTTTGATAAGTGAGCGACGATCCATAAAACTCTCTCCTGAAGTTATCGAATTTTGCGTTGATCTGCCAGATCGGTCAGCGGACTACGACAGTTGAATTGCGTTGCCTTGATTGAATCGGCGGAGCATGGATACTTTGGCACTCTTTTACACAAAAACACCCCGTTTTTACCCGTAGATCGTGCACAAAAAAGCCGCATGGGCATGCGGCTTTTTGACGAAACGATTGAGCGGTCGGCTCGCCAGGTACAAGCCGCCCACCCCTATCTGATCAGGTTGGCAA
>NZ_JBFUBD010000627.1:0-1158 GCF_056405935.1 Polaromonas sp. P1_E3 | reverse complement strand
TCTCACATGAAGCTACCTGATCTCGGACCCGATCTGCCCGCACCAGGGCAGGTAGTCGCTAGCCGTGCCCTTCAGTTCACAACTGCGTCGGGCGAATCGGAAGCGGTACTTATTGAAGTCCATGCGCCGGTCCGTACCGACGGCACGTGGTGGTGCCGGTACGAAGTCAAAGCTTCATCGTTTAATCGTGTTTTCGCCTTGGCTGGTGAGGACTCGCTTCAGGCGCTCCTTGGATCGATCTGCATCATCTCAACCGAGCTCGAAGCATTTGCGAAGGAGCGCCGAGGTCAGTTCTCCTATTTTGGTGACGGTGATCTAATGCTTCCCAGTATGGATTGGCTTAGGCGCCCTGGTGACGCAAGTGAGACTTAACATGTCAGTCAACGCGGACGCCCAAAGGCGTCAGACCGCTACGCGGCCCACCTTGAGTGGGCACCGGTTACTTCTACGTTAAACCGCTTGAGATGCACACTTACGCTATCTACGCCCTTGCAATCGCCGCCGGGTTTGGGCTGTGGGCGCTACTGTTCTGGTCGCAACGTCGGAGCAGTGGCCGTATTCGCAAAGCCGTTGGATGGATGACCATTGGGCCACTCCACGGCTATCTGAAGCGGCGCGGATATCGCTTGAGTACCCGCGAACTCCTCGGTTGGGCATTCGTCGCGCTTGTCATGCTGCTTGCACCTGTGGCATCTTGGATGTTGGAACGGTAATGGCGCCCGCGCGGCTTAACATGTCGTTCGACCGGACCGTCTACGACGTCCGGTCACATTCGCGTTGGGCAGCATGAAGACCATCGCAACATCTTCGGTCGAAGAGGGCTTGGATTTTGGGTTCAATCTTCTCGTTGGACCGGCCGCGGAAGGTGGCCGAAACGATGAGGTTCTTGCCCAGAAACTTCTGTCCCTGATCGAGAGCTTTGTTCATCCGAGATATGCGGGTGAGCCTGAGATCGCGTTGGATGCGCTTGAAGAATTGGAGGGCTGCGTACCTCTGAGGTACCAGAGAAATCGCGACCAGATTGCGGCACAGATGGCATGGCTGAGAGAGCAGTTGCCAAGGCGCCTGGAGTAGTGCAATGTGCTGCCCAACATTTCATTTCAGCGGACGGCCTACGGTCGCCGTTGAACTCAGACGTTAACGCGCATGGAATACACC
>NZ_JBFUBD010000626.1:0-1162 GCF_056405935.1 Polaromonas sp. P1_E3 | reverse complement strand
ACGTGACCGTTATCACCAAGGACGGCTGGCACGGCGACAACAGCCGCATGTACCTCGTGGGCGAAGCATCGATCGCGGCCAAGCGGCTTTGCCATGTGACCTACGAGGCCATGTGGCAGGGCATCATGCGTGTCAAGCCCGGCGTCAGGCTGGGAGATATCGGCTTTGCGATCCAGACTTTTGCCGAGAAACAGGGCTTTTCCGTGGTCCGCGAGTTTTGCGGCCATGGGATTGGCCAGAAATTCCATGAGGAACCGCAGGTGCTGCACTATGGCCGTCCCGGTACCCTCGAAGAGCTAGTCCCCGGTATGACCTTCACTATCGAACCCATGATCAATGCCGGCAAGCGTGACATCAAGGACGGTCCTGAGAAGGATGGCTGGAGCATCGTGACGCGTGACCATTCCTTGTCCGCCCAGTGGGAGCACACCATTTTGGTGACCGAAACCGGCTACGAGGTACTGACCCTCTCCGCCGGCAGCCCGCCTATCCCGGCCTTTGTCCCGCAAAGCAGCCCTGCCCAAGCCGCTGTCAGTGCCTGAACCAGGCGCACAGTGGCGCCCCGCGCACTTTCTGACCCTGCGAGCTCCGCGATGATCGAGCTGGCCCCCGTCCGCGAGCAATACAAAGCGGGGAAAGCCGCCCTCCTCGCCACGCTGGCCGCCAGTGGCGCCTCGTCCCGCGGCATCCACAGCCTGCTGCAAAAATTCGCCCGCCATGCCGATGCGACCCTGCAGCTGCTCTGGCAGCGCGCCGGCTTTCCGGTTTCCGCCTGCCTGGTGGCCGCAGGAGGGTTTGGCCGCGGTGAGCTGTTTCCCCATTCGGATGTCGACGTGCTGCTGTTGTTGCCGGACAGCGCCAACATCGACGGCGACCCCGCCCTCAAGGCCAAGGTGGAGAGTTTCATCGGCGCCTGCTGGGATGTAGGCCTCGAAATAGGCTCCAGCGTGCGGACGATTTCCGGCTGTGTCGAAGAAGCGGCCAAGGACGTCACGGTGCAAACCTCCTTGCTCGAAGCCCGCCTGGTCGCCGGGTCCAAGAAGAACTTCCTGCAGCTGCAAAACCGGCTGGCCGTCGTACTGGACCCGCAAGCCTTTTACGTCGCCAAAACGCTGGAGCTGCGCCAGCGCCACAACAAATTCGAAAATACGCCCTACTCGCT
>NZ_JBFUBD010000625.1:0-1163 GCF_056405935.1 Polaromonas sp. P1_E3 | reverse complement strand
CAGCTGTTTTCGCAATATCTTTGCCAATTACCGTTTCCTCGGCGCCGTTTTGTGCCAGCCAGCTCGACATCACGACTTGCATGGCGTCGATCAGCCCAAGCGCCTAATCAAAAGTAGGCTGAAATCGAGCTTGCGGGAACCACCTGTATTTCTTCAAAGGACGTAGCGCCACGGCGAGATTTGAGCTTCTGCGCAGCTAGCAGAAACCGACTCAAGCGCCTTTTGCCCAGCCTAGCTCGCGCAATGTCAAACCGAGCGACTGAAGTGCAAACTCTGCATCCTCTTCCACCAGCGAGCGATAGCCTTTTCCGAGTTTGGCGTTGCTCTTGTTGCGCGTGTGCAAGAGCCCTGCGATCTTCCCGAGATTGGCCGCGCAAAACTTCTCGTGAGGCTCCTTCCCCAAGAGCTCAGCTGTTTTCGCAATATCTTTGCCAATTACCGTTTCCTCGGCGCCGTTTTGTGCCAGCCAGCTCGACATCACGACTTGCATGGCGTCTTTGCAATGGTCAACAACAGAGCCCGGGGACTCTTTGAACGCGGCGTCAACAACTTTAGCGACTGCTTGCGTTACAGAAGTCCTAAATCGCTCATCGATTTTTTCCCCATGGAGTTCAGGGACGATCCCGTACGCGGTCAAAGCCTTCAGTGTGACCATGACGGTTCCGTTAAATAGAGACTCGCATTGGACAATCAGCCAAGCCGATGCTCCGCGGCTAGACCCGAGAGCCAATATCAGCCCTTGCCCGTTATTTGGCATGTTTAGCAGTTCGAAACACGACATATAGACGTACATCGATTTCCGTCTCGCACCACCAATGAACTGAGGGTCTGGTCGATCATAGGGATGCTGTGGAACGGTGTGCATKTCCGGCTGCGTTCCTTCTTTTTTCGCATATAACCTGCCTCGTCGCGTTCGCGTAACAGCGTCAAACGAAKCTTCGCGAAACATMCACCCGAACCTCTCGGATGCGCCAGGAAGCGATTTCCAATCTTCTGGCTTCTCGATCAACTTGGCATGAGTAACTATGGGAAGTGGGATAGATGGAATGTCCGGATTACCCGATCCCTCATAGACTAGTCCCGAATTTTGTTCGATTCCAAGATACATGTAGTCCTCCAGATTGATTTAGTTCATCGGCCGGTCACACTTCCCTTTATATAGC
>NZ_JBFUBD010000624.1:0-1172 GCF_056405935.1 Polaromonas sp. P1_E3 | reverse complement strand
AAAGAGGCGTCCGCTGCCTCATCGCACGAACCACTTACGCMGCACTTATGACAAGGCAATAGTCGCTATCAGGGCGGTGAGTTCGGCGCGCTCGCCGGCGGCGGGCAGAAGCTCCACTTCCAGATCGGGGTGGGCTGCCCGGATCTGTTCTACCAGCAGCGGCAAGTCTTCCCGGGCGTGCTTGCCTATACCAAAGAAAAGCGGAAAGATCCTTATGTGGCGTGCGCCAGCAGCTATTAAATTGGTAGCGGCTTCGGGCAGCGAGGGGGCGCAGAGCTCCAGGTAGGCGCAGCTGACGGGTGTGCCGGGTTCCCGCATGCGGATTTGCGCGGCGACCGCCTCAATGGGACCGCGCCACTGCGGGTCGCGCGAGCCGTGGGCAAACAGGATGATGCCGCGCAGTGCGGAGGATGAAGGTGTCATGGCACGCGGTGCGGTTAGCGCCGGAGCACCAGCCAGCCAAACGCCCCCAGCGACACGGCCATGTAAAGCAGGCCCGGCGTGGCGGCTGCAAGCCAGGGTTGCCAGTTGCGCAGGTTGCCGATGTAGCCGAACACGTTGTTGAGCAGGAAGAAGCTGATGCCAATCATCACACCGGCGAACACATAGCCGGCGATGCCGCCCGATCGAAAGTGAAGGTAGGCAAAAGGCAGTGCCAGAATCACCATCACCAGGCAGCTGAGCGGGTAAAAGACTTTTTTCCAGAACTCTATTTCGTAGCGCTGGGCCGTCTGTCCATTGGCATCCAGGTGTCGGACGTAGTTAAAAAGATCAATGGTGCCCATGCGCTCAGGTTTGAGCAACGCCACCGATACCATTTCTGCGCTGATTTCGGTCGGCCATCGAAAGCTCTTCAGTACGTTGCGGTTGACCTTGGCGTTGCCCGCCGGGTTGGCGGCGCTGCTCGCACCCGCAGGGACATCAAATTCTGCGCGCGTGGCCTGGTTCAGTTCCCAGGCATCGCCGGCGGTAAACACCGCCAGAGGTGCCTGCGTGGTGGAAACGATCAGTCCCTTGTTGTTGAATTCAAATATCTGCACGCCCTGCATCTCATTGTCGGGACTCAGAGCCCTCACATTGACGACAAAGGTGTTGTAGGCCTGCTTTTCTTTCAGCCAAGCACCTGTCTGCCCGATGGTGATCTTGTTCTGGTAGCGCGCCTTGAGCAGCTG
>NZ_JBFUBD010000623.1:0-1177 GCF_056405935.1 Polaromonas sp. P1_E3 | reverse complement strand
ACGACATCCTGGTCGATTCCATCGTTGTGCTGGTGGCCCAGCTCATCGGCGTGGCCCCAGGGCAGTTCATCGCCATCGTCGCCTTCACCCAGCTCAGCGAAAGCTTTCAGCATGCCAATGTGCGGATGTGGTTTGGCCGCGTCGGCGAACGCCTGTGGGTGAGCCCGCGCTTTCACCGCTTGCACCACAGCATCGGGATTGGGCATGAGACGCCCGTCAAGGTGAATGCAGCGCAGGACGGACAATTTTCCGCCGGGCCGCCCCAAGGAAAATTAGCCCCCCCGGGGGGCAGCGCATTACACGAAGTGAAAAGCGTGGGGGCCGTCAGGCTGGGAGGCCACAACTTCGGCGTGCTGCTGCCCTGGTGGGACATGCTGTTCCGCACGGTCAATTTTGAGCAGCGCTATGACCCGACGGGCATTCGCGACYAGGTCGAAGCCAACCGCCAATACGGCAAGGGTTTCTGGTCGCAGCAGTGGATTGGGCTCAAGCGCCTCTTCGGCAAAGCCTGAACTGTGCAATTTGCTTGCCTCGTAGTCGGGGTATCCTGTTGGTCATGAGCAAACTCCTTGACGCTTTTTGGCGTGCCGCCATGTATTGCCTGCACCCACGGGTTATTGCCCTGTCGGTGCTGCCACTCATCATCATGGGAGCGATTTCGCTCGGCCTGGGGTACTTCTTCTGGAGCGATGCCGTGGAAGCCATCCGGTCGCAGATCGGAAGCTACGAGCTTGTCGGCACGCTGGTGCGCTGGCTTGAGGGGCTGGGCCTGAGCGACCTGCGTATGGTGCTGGCTCCGGCGTTGCTGCTGTTCCTGGCGATTCCCGTGATCGTGATTGTCGCGTTGCTCTTCGTGGCGCTGCTCATGACACCGGCCATGGTGGCCCTGGTGGCTGAACGGCGCTTTCCCCAGATGGAGCGCAAGCGCGGAGGCTCCCTGTTCACCAGTTTGTTCTGGTCGCTGGGCTCGACCTTGCTGGCCGTGGTGGCGCTGKTCGTTTCGATTCCACTTTGGCTGATCCCCCCGCTGATCCTGGTGCTGCCGCCGCTGATCTGGGGCTGGCTGACCTACCGTGTCATGTCGTATGACGCCATGGTGGACCACGCCAGCAGTGAAGAGCGGCGCCAGATATTCAAGGAACACCGCCTGCCGCTGTTGGCAATTGGTGTGCTCAGC
>NZ_JBFUBD010000622.1:0-1181 GCF_056405935.1 Polaromonas sp. P1_E3 | reverse complement strand
ATCGTCGTTCAGTACGTGGTGATCACCAGCGGCGCCCAACGCGTTTCCGAGGTGGCCGCCCGGTTCACGCTGGACAGCATGCCCGGCGCACAGATGAGCGTGGACGCGGATCTGAACATGGGCTTTATTGACCAGGCCGAGGCGCAGCGCCGCCGCAAGAACATCGAGAAAGAGGCTGCTTTTTACGGCGCGATGGACGGCGCAAGCAAGTTCGTTAAAGGCGACGCCATTGCAGGCATCCTGATACTTCTCATCAACATTGTGGGGGGCTTGCTGATCGGCATCATGCAGCGCGGCCTGCCATGGGGGGATGCACTGAAGACCTATACCCTGCTGACCATAGGCGATGGCATCGTGACCCAAGTACCGGCACTGGTCATTGCTTTGGGGACCGGCATCATTGTTACCCGTTCGGCTTCGGATGCCAACCTCAGCAAAGAGGCTTTGCGGCAGATCACCTCATTTCCAAAAACACTGCTGCTGGTGGCTGCAGCCCTGGCGGGCCTGTTGATGCTGCCTGGCATTCCTGCGATCCCCACGCTCATACTGCTTTGCCTTTCAGGGCTGGGTGCCTGGATGGTTTATCGCGGGGCGCACACCGGTGCCGTTGCCGGGGAAGAAGATGCGGCGGGCCTGGAAGGGAAGTTGGCTGACGGCGCTGACGCCGGCGGCAAGGACGATCCCTATGCACATTTGACCGTTGAACCCATCGAGGTCCAGGTGGGTTCCCGCTGGGTTCCTCTTGTGAACGAAAAGGGCGGCTCTTTCCTGGAGAGAATTGCCACCTTCCGCCATCAGCATGCGCAGGAGCTTGGGCTGGTCTTGCCGCGAATACGCTTTAAGGATGCACCGCGCCTCGGGCCGGATCGCTACGAGATTTACCTCGACGGGGCCCTGAGTGCCAAGGGCGAGGTTCGCGCGGACCGCCTGCTTGCCATTCATCCCCAAGGCGATGTCACAGCCATTTCCGGAGAAGTCACAAAAGATCCCACCTATGGCCTGCCGGCCGTTTGGATAGAAGAGTCACAGCGGGATGCGGCTACCCGCGCCCGGTTCACGCTGGTGGACGCCTCCAGCGTATTCATGACGCATCTCACCGAGGTCTTGCGGCGCGAATCCTCCACGCTGCTGACGCGGGCCGAAACAGACCGCCTTCTGGGCCGGGTGCGCCAGAACCAGCC
>NZ_JBFUBD010000621.1:0-1181 GCF_056405935.1 Polaromonas sp. P1_E3 | reverse complement strand
CTCCTGGGGCACGCAGCCCATCTCGTGCGATCCCATCGCACTGCGCCTTGGGCCGCTGCTGCGCTGGCGCAATTGACAACGTTGGCAAGATCCATGGAGGATTCCGTTTGGCGCATACGCTCCCTATGCGATGCAGGCAGTGCCGCAGCCGCCTTAGGTGACGCCAACAGCACTGTCCTATTCGACGAAGCAACGCGCGCGATGCGCGCTACACGGCGCGTAACATTCTTTCCGGTTGATCCCAAACCAGACGGTGCATGTGCCTATCGGCTGCGAGAGGCGGGACAAGTGACACAAGCGCGCGAAGCGGAGGATTTTTTGATGGTCCACTTGCGGCAACGCGCGGCAGTCACTGCTGGTTTTTCGGATCGTGGCGACACCGGTACGCTGATAAGCCTGGCGATCGCCTTCTATGAAGCCTTGAATGGCGAGCTCCTAGTAGACTGGTCACTGCGCGGCCGACCCTGAGCGCAGCGATAAAATCGCTGCAATGCCTCACCGGACTGTCCAATGATCGCCTCTCGCCCCATCCGCTCCCAATACGAAGACTTCATGCGCCACGTGGACACCCACGGCGCTTTCAAGGCCGACCGCACCGGCACCGGCACGAAAAGCGTGTTCGGCTACCAGATGCGCTTTGACCTGAACGAGGGCTTTCCGCTGGTGACCACCAAAAAGGTTCACCTCAAGTCCATCGTGCATGAGCTGCTGTGGTTTCTGCAGGGCTCGAGCGACAACAACTGGCTCAAGGAACGCGGCGTCACGATCTGGGACGAATGGGCGCGCGAAGACGGCGACCTGGGCCCGGTTTATGGTGTGCAATGGCGCAGCTGGCCTACACCTGGCGGCGGCCACATCGACCAGATCTCCGAGGTCATCAAGACACTGAAGACAAATCCTGACTCGCGCCGCATCATCGTGAGCGCGTGGAACGTGGCCGACCTTTCGAAAATGGCACTCATGCCCTGCCACGCGTTCTTCCAGTTTTACGTGGCGCCTTCCGAGGTACAAGGCCAGCCGGGCAAGCTCAGCTGCCAGCTCTACCAGCGCAGCGCCGACATTTTCCTGGGCGTGCCCTTCAATATCGCGAGTTACGCCTTGCTGACCCATATGGTGGCGCAGCAATGCGATCTGGGTGTGGGCGATTTCATCTGGACCGGTGGCGACTGCCACATCTACAG
>NZ_JBFUBD010000620.1:0-1182 GCF_056405935.1 Polaromonas sp. P1_E3 | reverse complement strand
TTGCAGGAAAGGATGATCTGGTTCCGAGGCATTCCCATTTGTTCGGCACGCCGGGCGGAGTCGATTGCCGAGGTAATCAATGCCTCATACATGACCTGTCTGGCATCCCAGGGAACTGCACGCGCATTGTTTTCATCCATCAGGCTGGCCAGCAGCTCCTGGTCAAGGCTGCCCCAATTCACCCCAATACGCACCGGTTTTTTCCAGCGCATGGCCACCTCTATCATCTGGCCAAACTGCCGGTCACGTTTGTCGCCCTTGCCGACGTTCCCGGGATTAATACGGTATTTGGACAAAGCTTCCGCGCAGGCGGGATAGTCCGTCAGCAGCCGATGCCCGTTGTAATGAAAGTCCCCAATCAGCGGGACATCAATCCCCATCCGGTCGAGCTGCTCACGCACATACGGGACCGCCYGCGCCGCCTCAGGCGTGTTGACGGTAATGCGAACCATCTCGGAACCTGCCAGCGCCAGTTCTTTGACCTGGATTGCGGTGCCGATGGCGTCGACCGTGTCTGTATTGGTCATGGACTGAACACGCACCGGCGCGTCGCCGCCAACAGTCAGAATACGGCCACCCCACGACACCTGCGATTGGAGGGAGCGCCGCGGCTTGGGAAAAGCAGATTCGATCGGAAGGCCGCCTTTCGACATTATTTCACCTCAAATCGGGCAACATTGTCCCTGGCCACGCTACTCAGATCGAAAACCTGGCCGCGCACCTGCACTTGCGTTACATCCGCCTTGCCCACCACCGCAGCCAGCGGCAGCACCCCGGACGCACCCGCGACCTCTCCGGCAGTCAGGGTTCGGCGCAGCACAACCGCTCCCCTGGCGTCCGTCACTTCTACCCAAGATTCCCCTTTGGCACGAAAAGTCACAATACCGGCAGGCGCTGCTTGCAATACAGGTGCTGCTGGCGTGGCAACACTGCCGACAACCGAAGGCGAAGCAGATGGCCCCGTAGCAGGCGCGGGAACAGGCAAGGAAGTAGTTTCAGTGGCAGCAAGGGAAGAGGAAGACCCGGCAACAGCTGCGGCACCGGCATTGGCGCCTGGGAATGTTTCATTGATCTGCTCCGGAGGAATGACAGGCTTGGGGTCAGTTACCAATCCGACCCCAGTCATCGCCACCGCTGCCGGCAGCGGTTTGACGGTCTCCGCGGCAACTGACTGTCCTTCAC
>NZ_JBFUBD010000619.1:0-1182 GCF_056405935.1 Polaromonas sp. P1_E3 | reverse complement strand
CATTACGGGCCTGGAGGAGTACTACCCAACACGCACCGAGGCCGCCATATTTGAAGCCTCCTATCCGCAAATCGCCGCCACGCTSAGCGCGRGCGGCRTYCACAACGCCTGCCTGATCGAYCTGGGCGCCGGCAAYTGCGCCAAGGCCGCAGCGCTCATTCCGCATCTYCAGCCGCGGCAATATGTGCCGGTCGACATCTCGGTGGACTTTTTGCGCGATGCTGCCGCGCAGGTGCAAAACAGTTTCCCCGCGCTCGACATCGTCGGCTTGGGTATGGATTTTTCGTCCGGCCTGGTGTTGCCCCGTGAAGTGCAGAGCCAGGAACGGGTGTTTTTCTACCCCGGCTCCAGCCTGGGCAACTTCCATCCGGCAGAGGCCCTGCGGTTCCTGCAGCACATCGCCGACCCGGCGCAGGGCAAGGCGCGCGGCCTGTTGCTGGGTATTGACCTGGTGAAGGACACCGCACGGCTGGAGGCGGCTTACGACGATGCGCTGGGCGTGACCGCTGCCTTCAACAAAAACGTGCTGCTCAACGTCAACGAACTCCTTCAGTCGGATTTTGACCTTYGCCAGTGGCGGCATGTGGCGCTTTTTAATGCCGCAGAGTCGCGCATCGAAATGCACCTGGAAGCCCTGTCGGACCTTACCGTGCGCTGGCCCGGGCATGCGCGGCGCTTTGGCGCCGGCGAACGCATCCACACCGAATGCTCCTACAAGTACACCGTGGAAAGCATGACGGCACTGCTGCGGCAGGCCGGATTCGGGAAAATTCACTACTGGACCGACCCGCAAAGCTGGTTTGCGGTGTTCTGGGCCGCCGTTGAGTGAAGAAGCAATGAAAAAAGGCCAATTTCTTGAACGAAATTGGCCTCCAGCCCTTTACCAACGGGCGCAAGCAGCTACTAAATTAATAGCAAACTGATCGCTTTGCGAGCGCCCCTCAGGCGCGATCGGTCACCCATGCCTGTACCGACTTCAATGCATCACCCAGTTTGGAAGCATCAGTGCCGCCGGCCATGGCCATGTCGGCCTTGCCGCCGCCCTTGCCGCCCACCTGCTGGGCCACAAAGTTCACCAGCTCACCGGCCTTGACCTTGCCCACGCTGTCGGCGGTCACGCCCGCGGCGATCTGCACCTTGTCGCCATCGACGGCGGCCAGCACGATGACAGCAGTCTTCAGC
>NZ_JBFUBD010000618.1:0-1185 GCF_056405935.1 Polaromonas sp. P1_E3 | reverse complement strand
GCGCCTGCATGGCGGCGCGGAGTTTGAAGCAGGCGCCATCACCCGCGCCCTGATCAACCTGCGTGAGCAGCAGTTGCTGCTCAGTGCCACCGGCGCCACCCACGCGGCCGCCTGGTGCAATGTTGACGGTGACATCGTGGTGCTGCGTGAAGACGTCGGCAGGCACAACGCGCTGGACAAATTGATAGGCGCGCTGCAGCGGCGCCGTGTGAAGACCGATGCGGGTTTTATCGTCGTCACCAGCCGCGCCAGCTACGAGATGGTCCACAAAACCGCGATGGCCGGCGTGACCTTGCTCGCTGCTGTGTCGGGCGTCACCGGCCTGGCGATTGATGTGGCGCAGACCGCCGGCGTGGCGCTCCTGGGTTTTGTGCGCGGCGAAGACCTTTCCGTGTACAGCCACAAAGAGCGCGTCAACCTGGAGTACATCCTGTGAACAACGACAACCTGGTCCGCATGGTCAACCAGATCGGCGCTTTTTTTGAAACCATGCCAGACCGCACGGAGGCGCTGCAGGAGCTGGCCATGCACCTTAAAAAATTCTGGGACCCGCGCATGCGCAAGGCGCTGCTGGAGTTGATAGAGGGCAATGGCGGCGAAGGAATCAGCGACGTGGTGCGGCGCGCCGCGCTGGAGCACCGGTCCCTGCTCGTCTAGGGGGTATTGGGGTTTTTCGTGGCGACTGATTTGCCCGCCGTACACTGCGGGCATGTCGGATTTCCTGCTGCAGTCCCCTGAAACAGACGCCACGCTGCACCGGCCGTGCACCGCGGTGGCCGTCGTCATGCGCCGCGAGCGCATCGACAACCGCTGGCAGCCCTGGCGCTGGTCGCTGGCCGACGTGGTGCCGCACGAAGAGGGCTTTGGCGCGGCGCCACGCCTGCTGCTGAAAGATGACAGTGAGGAGCGCTGGCTGCACCCGGGCTTCACGGTTGAGCTGTTCACCGACGATGGCGAAGGCTACTACCTCAACGCCAGCACCGCGCAGCCCTGCTTCTGGGTGGTCTGGCGCATGGAAGAAGAGGCCCTGCTGGCCGATGAACCTATCCCGGTTCCGCAGATTGTCACCCTGAGTTATCACGATGCCGGCCGTTGGCTGGATGCACAGGAAACCGTAGAGCAAGTGCCCGCGCCGCCGCAAATCGTGCAGTGGCTGCAGCAGTTTGTGGACCAGCACTACGTGCC
>NZ_JBFUBD010000617.1:0-1191 GCF_056405935.1 Polaromonas sp. P1_E3 | reverse complement strand
CAGTGCTGCTTGATTCAGCAGAGCGTGATGACCTGGCAAAAGACATTGCCGGGCAAGTTGCCGGCCCCGGTTTTTGGCTGCTGCCCKTAGTTGCGCTGGCTCTGGGCTTTGCAATCCACCGGGGTTTAAGACCCCTGTACGCCTTGTCGCGCGATGTGGACGCCCTGGACATTCACAAGGCCGCCCCGCTTCAAGGGCCCTACTCGCAGCGTGAGTTCCGGGCTGTGGTGGATTCGATCAATACGCTGGCGGGTCGCTACCAATCAGCCGTTGAAAGAGAGCGGGAACTGGCCAGTGAACTGGCGCATGAACTGCGCACGCCTCTGGCCTCGCTGACCCTGCAGGCGCACGCCTTGAGGCGAGCGGCCTTCGGCGATGAACGCGAAGCGCTTTTGTTGCAGCTTGAGCAGGACGCTTTGCGGGCAGGCCAGGTGCTGGCGAACCTCTTGGCGCTGGCGCGCGCAAGCCAGACCGACTTGCTTGAAGCACGGCAAGCGTTGAACCTGGATGAAATAGCGCTGAGCGAGGTAGCCGAGTTCGGCCAGGCTGCCATGGAAACCCGACATGATCTATCCCTGGTGAGCCCGGGCTTCTTCAGCATTGAGGGGCACGCGGTGCTCCTAAGGCTGGTGCTTCGCAATCTCGTTGAAAACGCCTTGAGCCATACGCCACCGGGAACCCGCGTGGAAGTGCAACTGGACCCTGTGGCCCGTTGGCTCCAGGTGTGTGATTCGGCCAAAAAAGACATTCAAGTCCTTGCGGTCAGACTTAACGCGAGCAATTCGCGTTCATTGGGTCTGGGCACCGGTTTGCGTGTGGTCGAAAAGATTGCGGCCATTCATGGCGCGCGATCTGGGTTGGTACCACCGCCGCCAGGCTTTACCAGGTGCTATCGCCTGCAATTCCCGGCAATCTCTGTAAAAGCAGAGTGAGAGCGACTGTTGAATTGTGCTGAGGGTGACCCGAGGGGTGTGCGGTGTGGCCCCTGAAAGCCCGCCTCGGTTGACGCAGGTCAAGTGCCCGCAGCGGCTACTGGCTCATGCTGCCGATAACTCAGGAGCCTACTGTGGACCAGTATCACGCACGCGCTTTATCTATTCTGGAAGATGCCCTGCCATTTATCGCCATCCGGGAAAGCTGAAAAAATAATTGGAAATTCTTCTCAGCTGAACGAGGCACGCGCTAAAGCCG
>NZ_JBFUBD010000616.1:0-1199 GCF_056405935.1 Polaromonas sp. P1_E3 | reverse complement strand
CCCTGGATGAACTGGACATTGGGTTGCGCGAAAGCATCGGCGATGTTCGCGAATTGCTGGTGCATTTCCGCACGCGCACCAATACGGACGATATTGAGCAGGCCTTGCAGGAAACACTGCAGAAATTCCAGAGCCAGACAGGGCTGTCCGGGCAATTGCAGGTCCATGGCCAAGGGCTGCCGCTGCCATCCGATGTGCAGGTTCAGGTGCTGCATGTGGTGCAGGAGGCGCTGTCGAATGTGCGCAAGCATGCCGGTGCCACGCAAGTCGGGCTGGAAGTGGTCAAAGGCGCGCACTGGCGGTTTGTGGTCCGCGACAACGGCGCCGGCTTCGACACCCAAAAGCACCCGGGGGAGTCCCATGTCGGCCTCAACATCATGCGTGAGCGCGCCGGGCGTATTGGTGCTGAGGTGAACGTTGCCTCCGCGGCAGGGCAGGGAACTACGGTCACGCTGACACTGCCGCCTCATCCCAAGGTCGGCGCGGGCATGGCGGCTCAGGAAACCCATCATGAAATCCATTGAACTGCTGGTGGTGGATGACCACACCCTGTTTCGCCGCGGACTGGTTGCACTGCTGTCGCAGGATGGTCGTTTCGATGTGGCTGGGGAGGCCGGCGATATCGGCGAGGCATTGCGCTGCGTAGCATGCAGCAAACCTGATCTGATCCTGCTTGACAATCACCTGCCGGGGGTTCTGGGTGTGGACGGCATCGCGGCGCTCAAGGATGCGGCACCCGGCACTCGCATCCTGATGCTGACGGTCAGCGAAAACGAAATAGATCTGGCCACAGCGCTGCAAGCCGGAGCCGATGGCTACCTGCTGAAAACCGTGGAACTGGACCATTTGTCGGAATCCATCATCAAGGTCCTTGAAGGCGAGTCGGTCGTGAGCCCGGAGATGATGACCAAGCTGGTGGCGGCCTTCCGGTCCAGGCCTGCTTTGCCCGCGACCAACGAGGCCGTCCTCCTGGAGGCGAACCGCAACGGGAGCGAGCCTGCGGCGGAGCAGGACGACTCGGCCCTTGCGCTGCTGTCGGCGCGTGAGCGGGAAGTGCTCGCACTGGTCGCGCACGGCGACAGCAACAAGGTGATTGCCCGCAAGCTCGATATCGCGGAAACCACCGTGAAGATTCACGTCCAGCACATCCTGCGCAAACTGCAGCTCAACTCGCGCGTGCAGGCCGCAGTCTACGCGGC
>NZ_JBFUBD010000615.1:0-1199 GCF_056405935.1 Polaromonas sp. P1_E3 | reverse complement strand
ATGACTTTGACGTGGCCTACACCAGTGTGCTCAAGCGAGCCACCCGCACGCTCTGGCATACGCTGGACGAAATGGACCGCACCTGGCTGCCTGTGGTGCACAGCTGGCGTCTCAACGAGCGGCATTACGGCGCGCTACAGGGTCTGAACAAGGCTGAAACGGCGAAAAAATTCGGCGATGAGCAGGTTCTGATCTGGCGCCGCAGCTATGACACGCCCCCCCCGCCGCTGGAAGCGAGCGACGAGCGCAGTGAACGGGGAGACCCCCGTTACGCGAAGCTGCAGCCCGGGCAGGTGCCCCTGACCGAATGCCTGAAGGACACGGTGAACCGCGTACTGCCCTTCTGGAACGAGTCCATGGCGCCGGCTATCAAGGCCGGCAAGCGCATTGTGGTGGCCGCCCACGGCAATTCCATCCGGGCCCTTGTGAAGTACCTGGACAACATCTCCGACAACGACATCGTGGGGCTCAACATCCCCAACGGCATCCCGCTGGTCTACGAGCTGGATGCCGAACTGCGGCCCTTGCGCCATTACTACCTCGGCGACGGTGAGGCTGCGGCCAAAGCGGCGGCTGCCGTAGGCGCACAAGGCAAGGCTTGAGGGGCATTTCAATGGCTCCTACCAGTCCTGCGGGAGCCATTCTTGTAAAAGTCCTGTAAAAGCTGGCCGTTTTGGCTCTTTTGCGGCGCTACACCGCGCGAATAGCGGAACTGCAGGGGCCGGCCTTCCTCCAAGGTGTATATTGCTTCACATTGGGGGAGCAGGGGCTCTTCAACAGGTTTACGAAGGTATTTTCTATGGGTCAGAAGCTCAAGATAGCAGGCTGGATTTCAATTGGCGCGGTGGCAGGAGCCCTTACCACCGTGCAGCTGCAAGCCGTGGCCCGTGGCGCCCTGGCACCCCTTCCCCTGGAAGAACTGCAGCAGCTCGCAGCCGTTTTTGGCATGGTCAAGACAGACTATGTCGAGCCGGTGGACGAGAAAAAACTCATTACCGATGCCATTTCCGGCATGGTGGCCAGCCTTGACCCGCACTCCGTCTACTTTGACAAGAAATCGTTCAGGGAATTCAGCGAAGGCACCACAGGCCGTTTTGTCGGCGTCGGCATCGAAATCAGCCAGGAGGACGGCCTCGTCAAGGTGGTGTCTCCCATCGAGGGCTCCCCTGCGGACCGCGCCGGCCTCAAGCCGAATGACC
>NZ_JBFUBD010000614.1:0-1215 GCF_056405935.1 Polaromonas sp. P1_E3 | reverse complement strand
CTGCTGCGCCACCTGGTGCAAACCGAAAAGTGGGAACGCGTGCTCGTCTTCGTGGCCACCAAACACGCCGCCGAAATCGTGGCCGACAAGCTGCGCAAAGCCGACATCGAAGCCGAACCCTTCCACGGCGAACTCAGCCAGGGCAAACGCACCCAGGTGCTGCAGGACTTCAAGATCAAGGCCGTGCAGGTGGTGGTGGCCACCGATGTTGCCGCACGCGGCATCGACATCGCGCAGATGCCCGTGGTGGTGAACTACGACTTGCCGCGCTCAGTGACGGACTACACCCACCGCATAGGCCGCACGGGGCGGGCTGGTGAATCGGGTGTCGCCGTGAGTTTTGTGAGTGCGGCGACCGAAGCCCATTTCAAACTGATCGAAAAGCGCCTGGGTATCAAGGTGGCGCGTGAGCAGGTTGTGGGATTTGAGCCGGTGGAAGTCGCGGTGGTGAATTCGGCAGATCCTGCGGGGACCGGTGGGATCAAGGGGAAGCGGCCTAGCAAGAAGGACAAGTTGCGGGCGACGCAGGGGCTGACAGATAGTTGAGAGAGTGCTGGATGACTAAATTAATTTTGATTTTTTGTGTAGTGCTGGCCGGCACTGTCATCGCCTCATTAATGGGCCGGAGGAACAAGCGCCAGAAAATCAGTACTGGAAAAAGCGGTGCCTTCGGGATCGCTTTTCTTGTCACGATTGGCACCACTGTCACCGCTGGGTTCGCCATCGCCGGTTGCGTTGCCCTTCGCCTGTGCACATCAGGTGGTGACACCGACCTTTCCTACATGTTCTTCCCTCTTCTCGCCGCGCCTATCCATTGGGTTTTTGCCACGGTTTTTGCGATGAAAAGGTGACGCGCAGGTCATCGTTTTCGGGCATCGCGAGCAATTTTGTTCACGCCTTCTAAGTACGAGTCGAGCAGTCCGTAGTGATTCAACAGCCGATAAGAGTTTCTCGCGGCCGCATTTTCCTTATGAGACTCGTCGATCTGACACCACGAACAGCTCTCACTATCTTTTTTGATTGGCTCTTTGCATTCAGCGCAGTAAGCTGGTGCGAGCATCAATTCGCTGCCATCGAAGATGTACGACTGCTGCTTAGTGTTGACAAAATAGGGCGTTGAGGAGCTCTTCCCAACTTTCAGCTCGAAAAAATTACTACCGATGGTGTCAGCATGTTTACTCAACACCTGGAGTCCCTCTTCGCTCGCGCGTGGAC
>NZ_JBFUBD010000613.1:0-1220 GCF_056405935.1 Polaromonas sp. P1_E3 | reverse complement strand
GCTACAGCCAGGACTGCTGCCTGAGCTTCGGGAACGAGAATTTCGGAAAGTTCGTAGAGATGGCCGGCGGCAGCAATGTTGCCAAAGCCATCATTCCCGGCACCTTTGGGCAATTGAACCCCGAGCAGGTAGTGGCGGCTAACCCAACTCACGTGGTGGTCACCAGCGCCAATTGGCAGGCTTACGCACCGGGTGGCGCCTGGGTTGGTGTTGGCCCCGGCGCGGATATGGCTGAGGCCCGGCGCAAGCTGCAAGCCTACCCGCAACATACGGCATATACCGGCAGCACAGCCAGCCGCGATGGCGCCTTTCATGCAATCTGGCACCAGTTCTACAACAGCCCTTACGAGTTCGTCGCGATCCAGCAGTTGGCCAAGTGGTTTCACCCGGAACTCTTTTCGGACCTGGACCCTGACGCGACTTTCCGCGAGCTCCACGAACGCTTTTTGCCGGTGGACTACCGGCCGGGTTATTTTGTGAGCCTTCGTTCGGGTGCGGAGGCACGGCCATGAGCGCCGTTCCATTGCCGGAGGGTGGCCAGCGCGAAGCTTATCGCTCGCTCGTAAAGCGCCGGCGCCTGGTGCTGGCAGGGCTTTTCGTCCTGTTGCTGTTCAGCGTGCTGCTGGACCTTGCACTCGGCCCTGCACGCTACACGCTTGACGAAGTGGTCCGTGCGCTGTTTTCACCCGCAAGTTCGCCCTTGCAGGTGCGCGTCGTGATCTGGGAAATCCGTTTGCCCATCGCGTTGATGGCGGTGGCGGTCGGTGCCGCCCTGTCGCTGGCGGGCGCGCAGATGCAAACCATCCTCAACAATTCGCTGGCAAGCCCGTTCACGCTGGGTATCTCCGCCGCCGCAAGCTTTGGGGCGGCGCTGGGGCTCGCCTTCGGTGTGCGGGTACTGCCCGTGATGGCGGAGTATGTGGTTCCCCTCAACGCTTTTGTCATGGCCATGCTGTCGGCTTTCCTGATCCATGTGCTCAGCATGCGGCGCGGCGTCACCGCTGAGACCATCGTACTGCTGGGCATTGCGTTGGTGTTTACCTTCAATGCGCTACTGGCGTTGGTGCAGTATTTCGCCTCGGAGCAAGCGGTTGCCGCCGTCGTTTTCTGGACCATGGGAAGCCTTACCAAAGCCACCTGGCCCAAGCTGGGCGTCACCTGCCTTGTCATCGTCATCACCTTGCCCATCTTCATGCGGCGCGCCTGGGCGCTGACTGCGC
>NZ_JBFUBD010000612.1:0-1224 GCF_056405935.1 Polaromonas sp. P1_E3 | reverse complement strand
ATGGTGCTTCCCGCCTTTCATTGCCGCTAGCCATAAGAATAGCCCGTTAAGCACACAAAGCGCACCGGGTACGTATAGATGCAACTGCCGGAAACATGCCCAGCCTACGATAAGGCAGAGCAGGATGAATATCCAGAAGACATCTCGGCGAAGCGCCGGAAACCGTGCTTGTGTTGTGAGGACAAGCAGATTCGCGACGGTGAATACAACGAACCATAGCAAAAGAGGCAAGGACCATATCTCGCTTTGTCGAAATAGCGTCTCAACCGCGTAGGCCATTGCCACCGAGCCCGGATGCTCCAGTCGTGGATGACGGTTTTCCAGCGGAAGCGTTTTCATGTCCAGTAGCCGCGAAGCCGAAGGCGAGATGATGACGATGCGCCCGCGCAAGTTGGGTCTCGCGCCCTCCACCAACCGACGGAAGCTAATGCGCGGAATGGTCGCAACCGCGAAAGGGTAGTCTATTCCCCAGCCTGCTTCCCCACCGCCGCGAAACGCGGGCTCGCGCGGGCTCAGCCTTGGAGAGGAGCGGCAGGGCTTTGCTACAGCTTCGCAATATGCCATGTAGATAGCTTCGGAGAAGCTTTTATATCCCTGCACTAAAGGTACTGCAGTGACTTGCCCGTTCGCGCTGACGGAGGCGAGTACGTGGCCTTTTCGTCGTGCCATCTGCGCCAGTGCGAGATAGAGACCGGGGGGCGAACTGCCATCGAGCGCTAGCACGAGGCGCGACTGCTCGCTAGCTACCATCTCAATCAAAGCGTCGTCGGGTCGCGCAGGGGGTTCGGTAAACATGACGTCGATCGCCACGACGGCGGCCCCTGCATCAAACGCCGAAAGCGCTGCTCGCGCATAGTAGCTTCGCTGCAGCGGCCAACCGCCCAAGGCAACGAGGGTTGCATCATCGATATCGACAATTGTGACTGGGGCGACCGGACCCGTCTGCGATGATGGAAACCGCTCCGCATAGACGTCCGCCTCGATTGCCTGAAGGCCTTCACAGGAGGCCAAACATGCCGCAGCCAAGCCCGCCGCTAAGACGCAACGGAATGCTTGCAAGGTCTTCTGGAACGATACCATCTAAGTAAATCCTATCCTCGTATTCCACATGAGGCATGTAAAAGCGCCTTGCTCCTCCGGCCGGCCAGCTATTTTTAGCTTCACCCAATAAAAAACCCTCCGATTAAGGGAGGGCTTTCGAGCTCGTTTGATACATCGTGGAAT
>NZ_JBFUBD010000611.1:0-1244 GCF_056405935.1 Polaromonas sp. P1_E3 | reverse complement strand
CCCCCCACGCCGCCAACCCAGCGTAAAGGGGACCCAGGTAAAGCGAGACCGCCACACGGCTCGCACCCAGTATTTTTTGCGCCCAGCCATAGATCCAGTACGCGCCCAGCCCCGGGACAATCGCCGCCACGACGATCAACACGACGCCGTAGCGGGTCAGCGGCAAGGCATCRGGCTGCGACATCTCCCACACCGACAGGGGTAGCAGCACCAGGGTGCCACCCAGGCAGATGGCAGCCAGGCGAGCCGTAGCGCCCAGTGGGCTGGGCCACTGCTTTTGCAGCAGGGCATATGCCGCCCAGGACACCGTAGCGGCAACTATCCACAGATCACCGGCCACAAACTGGACATCGGCCAGAGCTGTCCAGTGTCCTTTCACCACCACGTGCACCACGCCTGCGAGCGCCAGCGCCACGCCAAGCCCCTGACGGACACTGAGGCGCTCGCCAAGCCAGAGCACAGCGCCCAGGCCGATAAGGACAGGCGACGCGGAATAGATCAGCGCGATATTCATGGCGCCTGTGGAGCGCGCGCCCTGGTACACCCACGCGCCGCAGATCATCATGCCCAGGGTGCCGAGGATCAGGTATTGCCACCATACCTTTGCGATATCGGCGCGTTGGCGCCACAGTTCGGAGCGCGTGAGCACCAGTAAAAAGAGGGCTACCAGCCCCCAGCGTCCCAGCGCCAGCAAGTAGGGACCAATGACCCCGGGAGCCTTGCGCGCGACGATGTAGTTGACGGTCCAGAGCGCCGGCACCAGCCACAAAAGAGCCATCGCCTGGCGTGCATGCCGTTGCGCTGAATCAGGCATTCGCTGCCAAGGGGATTTCGTCAAACGCAGCTGACGCAACCACGGGCGCTTCGTGCGCCAGAGCCATCACCGCATGGGGCGACATATCGCGCAGGCGGTGGTCGCTCCAGACCTGGCGCCAGCGCCGTGCACCCGGCAATCCGTTGCGCAGTCCCAGCATGTGCCGGGCAATAGCGCTCTTCGGGGTGCCGTGTTGGGCCGCCTCGCGAACCATGTAGTCGCACATCTGCATTTCCACCAGTTCGCGCGTGTTATCGCCCCCCGGCGTTGCAGTACCGAAGAAACCGGCATCCCACGATGCCAGCCACCAGGGGTTGTGATAGGCCTCACGTCCCACCATCACACCATCGAGAACCTGGAGTTGCTCATCTACCTGATGCGAGGTATTGATGCCGCCGTTGATGGCAATGAGCAGGTGTGGGAATTCTTT
>NZ_JBFUBD010000610.1:0-1249 GCF_056405935.1 Polaromonas sp. P1_E3 | reverse complement strand
GTGTGAAGGTCTTCATTACGCGGCTGCGTCAGATCGGCATCAACGTTGAGGATTTCAATAGCTGGCCGTCCTTATCGATTTACCGGCTTCTTGCAAACACCATTAAGCATGCTGACGGCGACTCAGCCGAGGAGTTGAAGCAACTCCGGCCTGACTGGTTTGTTCCGGAATTTTTCCGCCAAGATGAACTTGGTGATGCATTTCGCCATAAGCCGCAAGTTTATGAGCCGCTGGCTGGCGAAGATATTTATGTCGACGTCAACGACCTCGAAGAATTCGTTAGAGCAACGGACCTGTTTTGGGAGGAGCTTGTGGCTGCTTTGGCCTCGATCAATTGATCAAAATTCGGATTGATTTCGACCGTGTCAAACAAGACGGCTGTGCCACGGCGCGATACTGAGAAAAGTGTGCCCTTTGGCGTCAGGATCGCGTAGTTCCAGTAGTCCCATTTTGAGCAGTGATTCCACATAGGCAAACAGCTTGTCTCCATGCGAATTCAGTCGGGCTCCAAATACGAACTCGCAGTATTCGTTCGCGGCATTCGGGCCGAAAACCTCGTCCCCATTTTTTAAGGTTACGGTGATGCCGTCATCGACCAGCTCTTCCTCGCCCCAGCGATTAGTAAACGTCTCTGGGTCGTAGTCCTCTAGCGCGAAAAGCTCAAGATATGGATAACTGGCTTCAGGATCGATTCCACCGTACTCCCAATGTTCGTGGATCACCTCCCATTCATCATCGATATCGCCGTCAAATTGTGCGGAACGCTCTGCGACACGTAGTTCGTGACGCATCTTGCTGAGCCACTTTCTCCACAATACGCCGCAATTGACTCCGCGCTTGTCCGCGGTGCCGATCGCATAGATCAGGTTAGCGTCCCGGTTTAGCAACCTCATGTCGGCCTGGTCGGCACTGAGCGCCTTGGTCCACTGGGCTATATCGGCATACCGAAGCAAGATGGCAAAGGCCTGCTCGTCCAACACACTGGACGCTGGAACGGTGACGGTCGCGGTTTTCTGATCGAGAGTCAGAATGCCTTGACCCCAAGTTTYTTCAACGTAGTCTTGTAAATTTATCACCAAGAACTGATCTGCCGATTCAACATATACAACGAGGTGAGTTGGCTCTTTATCGAGAAACCAGTGCCGCAAGTGCTCGATATCCATCGAGAGACTTACGCCCTTTGCCCCTTCAGAAGTCGCCGAAACGGAAGAGCTGTTGACCATCAGTCGCTCAGAAGCAGCTTTAAAGC
>NZ_JBFUBD010000609.1:0-1253 GCF_056405935.1 Polaromonas sp. P1_E3 | reverse complement strand
GGTCGGATCAACGCAGATGACATTCGTTCGGGACATAAATACTTTTACGTCCTTCCAACTTCGGAGGGCATTTCTTCTTCTGGTGATACATCAACGTCGCTGCGATACGTCGGGTATGCGGGAGACACCTTCTTCTTTTGGGAACCATCCGTGTCGGTTGTCACAATAGTGCCAGCGAGTACCGTGAAGGCTTTGAGACTGTCGAGAATGCCCAAGCAGCCTCTCGGCTTCTGGCATCAACTTACCAAACGGGATTAATGCCAATGCTCATTACAGACTTCAATCCTGCCTCGGCCCTGAGCACAAGTCCATGTCCCCGCTGCACCCACGAAGGGCTCYTCCTGATAGATCAGGACGAGTACAGGCTAACGTCTCAGCCTGACCGCCACGATCCCAAGGCGATCATCTGCCCGACCTTCTACGTTCGTTGTCCAGTGTGCCGTTTGGCAGCGGAGTGGCCGGACTGCGCAGACACTTGAAAGCATAAGGGTGGCACGGGGGAAGTTGCAATTCGTGCCTCGTAGAGATGGGTTCAGGCATTTTTTTATAAAGTTTTTTACTATGCTTTTGACGCACTTGGCAGAGGTACTCCGTTCGCGTACATCACGCGCGGTGCCGTAGAACCTGCCTGGGCGACAAGAGTCCTGAACGCGTCGCGCCGGTCGTCGCTGATGCCGCCCACCTCGATGACCAGGTAGATGCCCCTCGTGGCTTGCTCGGCGGTCATATAGATCGGCAACTGCCTCTCAAAGCCGTGTGCAAGATTCGGGTTGGAGGTGTACTTGACTTCCACAAGCACCTTCCCATCGAACCCACTGCTGATTTTAAAGTCCACTGGCCCTCGGCCACCATCGCTTTCCGGGGATAGGTCAAGGCCATTCGCCTTGCAGTACGCCGACGCCACCCCCACAAACAGTAGCTGCGCTGCCGACTCATGCTTCAGCCGACCTCCCCTGTCGTAAAGCAGCTTGCACAACTGCCTGTCTTCCAAGAGGAATGCATAGTGTTCGCAGATCGCCATGACGACTTCGTAGACATCGTCTACACCAGCGCCTGTATTTAGCGCAAGCGCGAGGGAATTGCTGGCGACGGCGTGCTTAGCGGCCTGATACCAACTTACCTCCCCTGCGGGGTCGCTGACGAAATCGTAAGGCACGGCCTTTGCCCTTCGGTACTTCTCCACGACCGTGCGGAGACCTTGGGGGGACTCGACGAAGGCATTGCGTAGGCCGTACTTTTTGTCAGTGATTGAC
>NZ_JBFUBD010000608.1:0-1256 GCF_056405935.1 Polaromonas sp. P1_E3 | reverse complement strand
GATCAGCGCATGCAGGCCCTGTGCGGCCGCCGAAGCCGGCACCGGTAATTTGAGATGCATCTGCCCGGATGCGGTTTCGATGCTTTGCTGGATGCCTGACAAAAAGCCACCGCGTACCGCCAGGTGACGCAGGCGGACGGCCTGGAGCTCCTCTACATATTCGACCTTCTGGGTCGCCACCTCAAAGACGCGCCGCGTTTGGGCGTCGGTCACAATTTGTCGCAGCGCGTTGACGGTGGACCGTCGTATCCTTTCCATCGGGTTGAGGGAGTCGTCGTCCACGTATTGCTGCGGATCATTTTCCTGGTTGAACGAGTTTTCCAGGGGCAGGGTTACCCGCTCCATCATGGCATTAAACAGGTCTGCCTTGTCCTTGAAATGCCAATAGACGGCACCGCGTGTGGCGCCTGCACGGCGCGCGATGTCCTGCAGGCTGGTGCGTGACACGCCTTGGGCCTGAAACAGATGCTCAGCCGCGTCCAGCAACTTGTGCCGGGTGGCCATGGCTTCTTCTTTTGTCCGACGGGCCAATCAAAGTCTCCTGCAGCAATTTAGCKAAGTGGGCTTGTTATACATTCACAAATGTATGTAAACTATATCACTCGTAAAAACCCTTATTCTTTTTGTTTTTCGCGGAAAGATGACCTGCATCAAACGCCGTCGCTTTTTCCGCTTTGCGCCTTTTTCCCAAATTTGAGGATCAGCATGCCCAAGTCTCGCGTTGTCCATTCACCTTCTCGCTTCCGGTTTGCGCCATACCAGCCTCTCGTGCTGGCTGCCGCGTTTGCATTGTTCCTTGCCGGGTGCGGCAAGGGTGCCGGCGCCCCCGGCGGAGCACCGCCTCCTGCCGAAGTCGGCGTGGTCACAGTGGCCCAGGGCGACGTTGGTTTGGTGACCGAGTTGCCGGGCCGCCTGGAGGCTTCACGCGTGGCGCAGGTCAGGGCCCGTGCGGCAGGTATCCTTCAAAAGCGGCTGTTCCGGGAAGGCAGCGACGTGAAGGAAGGGCAGCCGTTGTTCACGATTGATTCTGCGCCTTACGCCGCGGCAGCTGCCAGTGCCAGGGCCGGCCAGGCACGCGCCGAGGCCAATCTGGCGCAGGCCACTGCACTGGCCGAGCGCTACAAGCCGCTGGTCGAGGCCAACGCCATCAGCAAGCAGGAATATGCCAATGCCGTCGCCGCGCAAAAGCAGGCAGAGGCTGACGTCGCCGTGGGCAAGGCCAATGTCCAGACTGCGAGCATCAATCTTGGCTATGC
>NZ_JBFUBD010000607.1:0-1267 GCF_056405935.1 Polaromonas sp. P1_E3 | reverse complement strand
GGTCAGGACCTGGCGCGCCGAGTTCTTTCTCAAGAACTTCGCGGTCTTGCGTCTTTTCGTTCATGCCGTCGACGCCGACTTCCAGGCCGCGCAATGCTTTCTGGAAAGACTCCTGGAAGGTGCGGCCCATGGCCATCACCTCACCGACGGATTTCATCTGTGTGGTCAGGCGTGAATCAGCTGCCGGGAACTTCTCGAACGCAAAACGTGGAATCTTGGTAACGACGTAATCGATGCTGGGCTCAAAACTGGCCGGCGTGGCACCGCCCGTGATTTCGTTGCGCAGTTCGTCCAGCGTGTAGCCGACCGCCAGTTTGGCCGCGACCTTGGCGATCGGAAAACCGGTGGCCTTGGAAGCCAGCGCCGAGGAACGCGACACGCGCGGGTTCATCTCGATCACGACCATGCGGCCGTCAACGGGGTTGATGGAGAACTGCACGTTGGAGCCGCCGGTGTCCACACCGATTTCGCGCAGCACGGCCAGCGAGGCGTTACGCAGGATCTGGTATTCCTTGTCGGTCAGCGTCTGGGCCGGTGCCACGGTGATCGAGTCACCGGTATGCACGCCCATCGGGTCCAAATTTTCAATCGAGCAGACGATGATGCAGTTGTCGGCGGTGTCACGCACAACTTCCATCTCGTACTCTTTCCAGCCAAGCAGCGACTCTTCGATCAGCAGCTCGTTGGTCGGTGAAGCCTCAAGGCCGCGCTTGCAGATGACTTCAAACTCTTCAGAGTTGTAGGCAATGCCGCCGCCGGTGCCGCCCAGCGTAAAGCTGGGGCGAATCACGGTGGGGAAACCGACGGTCTTCTGCACGGCCCAGGCCTCGTCCATGCTGTGCGCGATGCCGGAGCGGGCCGAGCCCAAACCGATCTTGGTCATTGCATCCTTGAACTTCAGGCGGTCTTCGGCCTTGTCAATGGCTTCAGGCTTGGCGCCAATCAGCTCGACCTTGTATTTGTCGAGCACGCCGTTGTGCCAGAGGTCCAACGCGCAGTTGAGCGCGGTCTGGCCACCCATGGTCGGCAGGATGGCGTCGGGGCGCTCCTTGGCGATGATCTTTTCAACCGTCTGCCAGGTGATGGGTTCGATGTAGGTGACGTCGGCGGTCGCCGGGTCGGTCATGATCGTGGCGGGGTTGCTGTTGATCAGGATGACCTTGTAGCCCTCTTCGCGCARTGCCTTGCAGGCCTGCACGCCGGAGTAGTCGAACTCGCAGGCCTGGCCAATGATGATCGGGCCGGCGCCGATGATGAGGACGCTCTT
>NZ_JBFUBD010000606.1:0-1272 GCF_056405935.1 Polaromonas sp. P1_E3 | reverse complement strand
CAACAGCAAGTCGGTGCAGCTCACCGCCGCGGGCCAGGCCTTTGTGCCGGCAGCACGTGCCCTGCTGGAGCAGGCGGCACAGGCCGCCGGCCATGCGCGCGACGTGGGGCAGGGCATGGCCGGCAGCCTGGCCATCGGGTTTTCGGGAACCATGCTGTACAGCGGGCTCCCCGCGATCCTGGAACGTTTCCAGGCAGAGCATCCCTTGCTGCGGCTGACGCTGAAGGAGCTCAGCTCCAGCGAGCAATTGGTAGAGCTGGCCCATGACCGGCTGGACCTGGGCTTTGTGCACACCACGCGCGTGCCGCCCGAGCTGTCGCAAATTCTTGTGTCCAGCCAGGCCTTCATCTGTTGCCTGCCTGCGGGCCATGCCCTGGCGCGCAAACGCTCCTTGTCGCTGCCTGCCCTGCAGGGCGAGCCTTTTGCCGTGGTGTCGCGCACCGTCTCGCCTGATTACCACGAACGCATCCTGGCTATCTGCACCGAAGCCGGTTTTTACCCGGAGATCCGCTACGAACTGCGGCATTGGCTCAGCGTGGTGTCGCTGGTGTCGCAGGGCATGGGCGTGGCGCTGGTGCCGGCCGCGCTCAGGCAGTCGGCCATGGCGGGGGCGGCCTTTGTGCCGCTGGACGCCGCCACCACACCTTATGAAACGCATTGCCTCTGGAAAACCGCACGCGACCACCAGGCGCTGGCGGCGTTTGTGAAGGCGGTGCGGGCGATTGCACCGGCGGCAAAAACCTGAAGCTCCTCCCTGGCGCAGCTGCCGGGCGAATGACCTTGGTAAAAGTATGTCCACCGCCGGGGCCGTAAAGCTGTCACCATGGGGCAGTTCATGGTCTTCAGGAGAACGGCATCAACCCGTATATCTGGTGTGTGGTGGGTGCTCTTCTCGGCGGGGCTGCCTGCCTTCTCGCGGGCACCCGCGAAAAAATCCTCATTCTCGAAAGCGTCGGCGTCGGCATGTTTGGCGCTTTCATCGGCGGCGACTTCCTCGCGTCGATGCTCAGCGGCGRCAAAACCAACGACACGGTCTTCAGCATGAGTTCGCTCGGCATGGCTGTTGGCGGCGCCGTTGCGGCACTGGGCCTGCTTCGGCTGATGCGGCGCGCAATCGGCCCCCAGCACGTCACCAAAGGCCCGCGCCGGCGCGATTGAGCCGCCCCCACCACGGGGGCAAACGCGCTCCGCCCGCAGCTGAACCGACTGCGGCGTAAGATCAACGCTCGCTGTGCGACTAATGCCTTTCACGGCTTTCAGCGGAGATTTTTC
>NZ_JBFUBD010000605.1:0-1275 GCF_056405935.1 Polaromonas sp. P1_E3 | reverse complement strand
GGACAAAGCAACCGATTTGAGGAGCGGACGTTCATGCCGTCTAACGTCGACGCTCAGCGGGAGCCGCAGGCGATCCGATGGAGCAACCAGTTAAAACTCGTGCCACCACTTCAGGGCCAGGGGCATGCCCCGATGCAGCCACTTCCCATACAGGCGGCACCTTCCTTGGAAAACAATGGGCACGCTTCATTCTTAACCTCCTCATCTTTTTGATTTTCACTCAACACTGCGGCCGAAACAGTGCATGCCGCAAAACGCAGGCGCAAAAGCAAAAGCCCCTCAAAAAGGCCGAGCCTCTGAATTGCCCGGCGTGCGAATTCCGAGCAGGATGATCTGCCAGTGTGTACTCGGTATGCGCAGCAAAAACCCTTATGCGGTGAAACGTACCGCTGATAGGTGCCGATAAGGGCAATGGCGCCACTACTAAGCATGAGTTTTAACGTTTGACATGAGAGGCTCGACCCAGCTTACCGAGGCGAGTCCTCTCGATGGAAGGGTTAGGCCTCACACCGCACTCGCTTCGCTCTGCGCGAGGCGAATCTCGGAATAACGCATGGCCCACACGTCTCCGCAATGTCGACCTTCCCCGAATCTTCGAGTTCATCCATGCGCGCTTGGATGTAGGCGATAGGCATATCTGTACTTGCTTGTTCGAGTTCGGGGACTAGAACACCAACGATCTTCGCGACCTTTTGCCAACGTGAAGTGCATGTACGGATGATCATCGCATCGACGGCTAGTTCGACATCTTTCGGTGCCGCGCGCATAAGTTCTACTTCTTCCTCTGTTGGGTCATACGGTGCTGCGTCTTCGGGATCGAACGGCTCGATGTCTCGGTACTGAATTACTACTGGGGCTCTCACGCCAGCTAGCACTTCTGTGATTGACCTTGAAAGGGCTTTCATGAGCCCTTTTCGTTCGTCACTGTCAGAAACTTGAGCGATCGCAGTCTCTAGCTCCGTAAGGCTGGACAGGGCCAGTTTGCACGCAGCAAATATCTCTTCGGCGGCTTTTCGTTCCATGGCTGAGGTTCCTGTGAGGCCTAACGTTGGAGGCCACCGGCACGCAGCATGAGCCGCGAAGCGGCAACCTGATGCTGCTTGTCCGCGTGGGCCGAATTGTTAGAGCGAATACTAACGGAGCGGTGAGCCATTTGGATTGATCGCCTCTTCATCACGCCTCGTCGGGTAGTACTTCATTTTCACGTCAAGTTCGAAGAACAATAGGCCATGAATACCAATGGCATCTCGCTTCGGAATCCGGCGTGTCCAGATC
>NZ_JBFUBD010000604.1:0-1276 GCF_056405935.1 Polaromonas sp. P1_E3 | reverse complement strand
GTACCAGGAAGCGATGAAGTTCGCCAAGCAGCTGTCCGCCAACCGCGGCACCATCCTGATGGTGGGCACCAAGCGCCAGGCCCGCGAAATCGTCGCCACCGAAGCCAAGCGCGCCGGTGTTCCTTACGTTGACCAGCGCTGGCTGGGCGGCATGCTGACCAACTTCAAGACGGTCAAGACCTCCATCAAGCGCCTGAAGGAAATGAAGGCCCAGCAGGAAGCCGGCCTTGATTCCATCAGCAAAAAAGAACAGCTCACTTTCAAGCGCGAAATCGAAAAGCTTGAAAAAGACATCGGCGGCATCCAGGACATGAATGCACTGCCGGACGCCATTTTCGTGATCGACGTGGGTTTCCACAAAATTGCGATCCTGGAAGCCAAGAAGCTCGGCATCCCCCTGATCGGCGTGGTTGATTCCAACCACTCGCCTATCGGCATCGATTACGTGATCCCCGGCAATGACGACTCCTCCAAGGCTGTCGCCCTGTATGCCCGCGGTATCGCCGACGCGATCATCGAAGGCCGTGCCAACGCCGTGAACGACGTCGTCAAGGCCGTTTCGGCTGAGAGCTCGGACGAGTTCGTGGAAGTGGAAAACGCAGCCGCCTGATAGTTTCCGGCTCTGCGCCAGACGCGAAAAAGGGGCTCGCGTAGCCCCTTTTTCACAACCAAACGAAAAGCTGGGTGCGAATTGATCGCTTCCAGCGTGTCAAAAAGACAAACGGAGAATCAAAAATGGCAATTACTGCAAGCATGGTCGCTGAACTGCGCGCCAAAACCGACGCCCCCATGATGGAGTGCAAGAAGGCACTGACCGAGGCTGAAGGCAACTTCGAAAAAGCGGAAGAAATCCTGCGCGTCAAGCTCGGCAGCAAGGCCGGCAAGGCTGCTTCCCGCGTTACCGCTGAAGGCGTCGTTGCCGCGCACCGCGAAGGTGATGTGGGCGCGCTGGTGGAAGTCAACTGCGAAACCGACTTCGTGACCAAAAACGACAGCTTTCTGGCTTTCACCAAAGCCGTGGTCGAAGGCATCGTCAAGAATAACCCTGCTGATGTGGAAGCCGTTGGCGCCATGCCCCTGACGCTGGACGGCTTTGGCCCGACGGTGGAAGACGTGCGCAAGGGCCTGATCGGCAAGATCGGCGAAAACATGAGCGTGCGCCGCTTCAAGCGTTTCTCGGGCAGCAAGCTGGCTTCTTACCTCCACGGCACGCGTATCGGCGTGGTGGTGGAGTTTGAAGGCGACGAAGCCGCCGCCAAGGATGTCGCCATGCATG
>NZ_JBFUBD010000603.1:0-1280 GCF_056405935.1 Polaromonas sp. P1_E3 | reverse complement strand
GCAGACAGCGGCGTAAGCGCCGGCCTTCCAGCAAGTGAACGGGTTTCATGTCTGTCTCCTTCGTTTTTTATCTTCTGCTGCTCGTCTGCAACTACACATTACAAAAGCGATTCAATCGCACCGGAAACAGCCACCTTTCCTTCGGCCAGCATGGCACGATGCTTGTCGAGGCGCTTCAGATCGTAGAGGTAGTTGACCATCAGGCCGTACGATTGCTTGAGCCCTTTGGGTGTTGGGTCGCCGGCCCAGTTGATGCGCTCGACGCGCGCGCCATTGCCCAGGTGAAACCTTGCCACCGGATCCAGCGGTTTGCCCTCTTCCAGGGCCCGGCCCAGGTAGTGGGCGGCGCAGTGCAACAGCATCTTTCGCACCGGCGACTTTTCGGTGAGGGACAGCGGGTTCTCTGCGGCGGTCAGCAGGTGCCCCGCGGTGGGCGGCTCAAACCCCACGGCCCGGCCCAGCGCGGCGAGTTCTTTGTCTCCCAGCGATTCCAGCATGGCAGCAGCGTTTTTGCCCAGCCAGTTGCGGAACCCCGGAATCGGCGAAAGGGTGGCAAAGGTCTTGAGCTTGGGGAACTCCTCTTTCAGGCTTTCCACCACACGCTTGATCAACGAGTCGCCAAAACTCACGCCGCGCAGGCCGGCCTGGGTGTTGCTGATGGAATAAAAGATCGCGGTGGTCGCACGGCTCAAGTCCGAAGGCGCCGCCAGCTCATCAAGCAAAGGCATGATGTCGCCGGCAATCGTCTCGACCATGGCGACCTCGACAAAAATCAGCGGCACTTCCGGCAGGCGTGGATGGAAAAATCCGTAGCAGCGGCGGTCACTGTCAAGCCGGTTTTTGACATCGGCCCATCCCTTGATGTCATGAACCGCCTCGTACTTGATCAGCTTCTCAATCAGCGAGGCCGGCGAATCCCAGGTAATGCGGCGCAGGTCAAGGAAACCGACATCGAACCATGTGGAGAACATGTATTCCATTTCGACATCAAGGGCCAGCAGACGCTTGTCTGCCTTGAGGCTGGGCTGCATGTCGGCACGCATTTCGACCAGGAACTGGATGCCACCGGGATAGACGCTGAAGCGTTGCAGCAGACGCCGCCGAGGCGAGACGGTGGCGCGGCGGTAGCGCACCTCGGCCACCGCCTCTTCGGGCGTTCCCACTGCGGCTGCAAACTGCGCCTGTGCCGCCTTGACTTTCTGCGGATTGGCAACGAACTGCTCGCTCATCAGCATCCACAGGTCCCGCCGGCGCGCCGGAGTGGCACCCTGGTACCAGGC
>NZ_JBFUBD010000602.1:0-1287 GCF_056405935.1 Polaromonas sp. P1_E3 | reverse complement strand
GAACTGAGGCTACGGCGATAACTCTCTCACCAGGCGTCAAGCTCTCCTCTGCTGCACATAAGTGCAATGGAAGAATCGAGATAAAGAATAGTGCGATAGTTGCTCGAAGCCCACTTGTGACCGCCCATTCGACGGACGGGTCAGGCGTCATTTCTGGCCGCCAACTCGCTCGATTTTTCCTGGCGTCGAGGCAAGGAACTGATACGACGACTTCCGAAAAGGCGGCATGTTCTCCGTAGCCACAACCGTGAGAACGACTCCTTTGCCCAGCTTCGGCTTGAGCGTTACGTCGAGCAAGGTGGTTCCTTCCGCTACGGGTAACAAGGGCGTTGCGGTGGAAACAACCTCAAAGTTGCCTCCGCGCGAGGACGGCGCTGCGACCCATTCAATTCGAAGCCTTGACCAAACATGTTCCCATCCTTCCTGAACAACCACGGTACGGTACGCCCCTTCACGGGATCCGTCCTTCCAGTACCCAGCCGTTCGCACTTGGACGACGTCGGGCGGCAAAACGCTTTCGGTGCGGCATGCGTTGCAATGGAGGTAAAGGCTATCCCAACGAGGAGGAGTGCGGTGCGTGGGTTCATGACGCCTAACGTTTGACTTAAGCGGCCCGCCGTAGGCAGGTCAGCTTGAAGGAAGGGCTAAGCCTCAGTAGACAACACATGGCATTCCTCTACGCACTGGCCTTGGGCCACCCAACGCTTGCAGCACGGCGAAGGCTGGCTTTCACAACTTGTCGATGGAAGGGAGCAATCACCGATAAGTAGGTTCGGCCMAAAAGGTTGTGGCAGTGAACGACGGTTGACAGGGTCAGCTGGCTACCGGTATTTGGCGGTGAGCCTGGCGTACAGAGAATTGACAAGCGGAAGTCAAGATGATTGTCGTTCTCGCCCAGAACGACCTCTGTTTCGCTAGTGCCGAAGACCCTGAAGATGCTGATGCGGAGGACTGTAGCGTCACCAGAGAGCGTTGCGAGGTGTTTGGCGGTCTTCAGACCAAATCCCGCAACGATTGCATCCCGGACGTTGGTGAGCGCTCCGATCCAGGATGGCTGCACCGAGAAGATGAACCGGGCCAGGACATCTGGATTGGTAGAGGCGTCAGAAGGAAGTTGGATCGAGAACGCGTCTGCGAGATTCACCGACTTGAATGCAGTAGCGACGGCAGACTGCGACGGGATGGCAACCTGCTTTACTGGTGTGAATTTGCTTGGCATGGATGGACTTTCTGAGGCCTGACGTTAGCGTTGCCCGGCATGCAGCAAACGCCGCGAAGGGCATTCTG
>NZ_JBFUBD010000601.1:0-1289 GCF_056405935.1 Polaromonas sp. P1_E3 | reverse complement strand
GTACAGGACGGTAGGCTTCCATTTGATAAAGCTCTCGCTGTGGAAATAAATGGTGGCACCGCCCAGCACGGTCACCAGGCCCAGGCTGATCCACAGCATGGTGTCGACTTTCTTGCCGCTGATCTTGAGCCAGAGAATCTGGGCCAGTGTGGCGACGATGACGACTACGGTAGCCAGCAGCACCGGCGCTTCAGCCGCACCCACCACGCCTCCGGAAACCATAAAACCCAGCCATTCGGTCGCCGTAGCGGCAGCCCAGTCCTTGTTGCCTTCGGCGTACTTGAACATGCCAAAGAAAAGGGCAATCGGCAAAAAGTCGAAAAGAATTTTCATAAACAGATTATGAGCCCCCACGCTCCACCGCTGCGCGGGTCGCTGCCCCTCGAGGGGGCGCTGCGCCTGCGGCCCGGCAAAGCCGGTTCCGCGGCCTCGGCTGGGCAAGACATGGGGAAATTAGTGAACGTGGCTCAGGTTTTTTTGAAATCGAGCGAGGCCGAGTTCATGCAGTAGCGCAACCCTGTGGGAGACGGTCCATCGGGAAACACATGGCCCAGATGCGCGCCGCAACTGGCGCACACGGTCTCGGTGCGCACCATGCCGTGTTTGCGGTCCACAATTTCCTCGATCGCGCCCGGCACGGCTTCTTCCGAAAAGCTGGGCCAGCCGCAACCCGCGTCGAACTTGGTCTCTGACTCAAACAGCTTGGCACCGCAGCAGATGCAGTGGTAGCTGCCGTCATCCCACACCGCTTCATATTTCCCGGTGTACGGGCGTTCTGTTGCGGCGTGACGCGTGACTTCAAAAGCCGCAGGTTCGGCGCCTTTTTCGGCCAGCAAGGCCTTCCACTCGGCGTCGGTTTTCTGGATCTTGGCGCTCATGTCGTTGTCCTGTGTGAAGGGTGGGGTTTCTGGGATGTTACGAACTGCAACTGATTTCAATGGAAGAAGCCCAGTCTGGGGGAAAGTCCGCAAAGCTGTCATGGCCCGGATGCTCATCAAATGGGGCCTGCAGCAAGGCAAGCAAGGTGTCGACTCCGGAAAAGTCCTTTAGTTTCGCGGCGCGTATGGCTTCTTCGCCCAAATGGTTGCGCAGCACGAATTTGGGGTTGCTTTTGAGCATCAAATCGGCCCGCAGCCCTTGATCCACGGGCGCGAGGCGCTCTGAATACTGTAGCGCCCAGGTGTTGAAGGATTCCCGGTCAAAAAACAGGTCACGCAGGGGCTCGTGGCCGCTTTGCGCAGTGAAGCCATTGAGTCGCCGCCAGAAGATGGTGTAGTCCACCTTGTTGC
>NZ_JBFUBD010000600.1:0-1290 GCF_056405935.1 Polaromonas sp. P1_E3 | reverse complement strand
GAAGTCACCCTGTGCGTACTGAGGAAACAACCATAGCCTGTTACCAACTGTCAGCAGCCCTACGTACAAAGCGGCAACAACAGCGGTGTACACCAAGAAGCGGGTTGTCGGTTCACGTAGGAAGATCGCAAGTGTCGGAAGCAAAAGCAGGATGCTTGTAAACGGGCTTCGTTTGCTGCCACCCGTTAAAACAATCAAAGCTGAAACGAAGACAGCATTGAGGATAAAGACGACCTTGAACGAACTGCCCCTCGGGATCGTCGGAAGATAGAGTTCTCCAATGATTGGTTGCCAAGTCGAGAAAAACTCCTCTCCCAACACAATCGCGAATATCGCCACGATTGTCCAGACCGACAGCAGAACGATTGCTGACATCGAACTACCGGCCATAGCGCGTGACTTCATCAAGATCAACAAGGTGACAAGTGCAATCATCAAGAGGCAAAGCTGAATGACCACTGACGCCGCCGCAATCGTTGAAGGTTGAATCGATACTCCCATAGCACTCCCTGTAACGCCATGATACAACTGCATGGCGTGTAAGTACCATCCAGCATGCTCGGCTCTCTTGCTGAGGATGTATTCCCGAGTGCGTTCATAACTTCTTGTTAGGGGGCGACATGATTTCCAGCTTCTCAGACCACTTCGGTGTTGACCCTGAAGCTGTAGCCTTGGCCGGTGCGATGGACCCGATTCTCGGCATCGACACTCGGCTCTTCATTGATCCGAGACTTCTTCCTGGCGCTATCGCCCCCGAACTAAAGGGCAGCGCGGAGCGGGTACGAGACCACTTCGCCGCTGTACTGAAGCTCGTCGCCAACATCGCTAAGCCTGACGATGTGTTTTGGAGGAAAGCGGATGGATACTTGACCTTCCCAGAAGTACGTGGCCTTTGCATCGGGTATTCCTCAGGAGGCACTGCAGGACGTGGAATGGGGCCGCAGAAGCGGGCGCGATTGCTAGAAACGACTATTCAGATCGTGGGCTCCGGCATGGCTGATCCGGAGATGTTTGAACTCGCTGGCATCTTCGAGGAGGGTGTAGGCCCCGACCTCATCAGCGACATGGTGGCGAAGATCATCATGGAAGACCTCATCGCGTTCACTCAGCGGGTGTGCAGCGATCTTGGTGTGCCAATGGAGCCCCTCAAGGTTTCAAGTCATCATCCTCAAGAGGACTTGCCCAAGAATCCGCTTACCAATCTGCCGATAATTCTTGTACCAAAGGAGGTCCTGTGTGAACTGCCGGTGGCGGACACGTTCTTGGACATCGGTTTGGTCGCTTCCTTCA
>NZ_JBFUBD010000599.1:0-1292 GCF_056405935.1 Polaromonas sp. P1_E3 | reverse complement strand
CGTTTATTCCGCCCGGCCACGCCCGACAGGTCGCTGAATGGGATCCCGTCGCACTCACGTATGTGCCAACCGGACAACTTTGCCCTCAGTTCAGCTTCACCAATGCCATTCAGCCAGGCAGTGTCATGAAGTTTGGCTCGCAGRCGTGGCAAGTGCATTCAGCGCCAGGCCATGACCCTCACTCGCTTGTTTTCTTCGAACCGGAAAATCGAGTGCTAATTTCTGCCGATGCGCTCTGGGAAAATGGCTTCGGTGTAGTGTTTCCGGAGCTGGAGGGGGACGACGCTTTTGCTGAAGTGAGTGCAACCCTGGATCTGGTCGAGCGTTTGGCACCTCAAACTGTAATTCCGGGACATGGCCGTGTGTTCACGTATGGTCCTGAAATAATGACAAGGGCGCGCCGGCGGCTGGATTCATTTGTCAGCAATCCTGCAAGGCATGCACACCACGCCGCGAAAGTGCTGCTGAAATTCAAGCTGCTCGAAATCCAGAGCCAGGATTTCGACGAGTTCGTGCGATGGATGATGGAAACACCCTACTTTTCGCAGATCAAAGCCAAGTTTTTCGCGGACGTTCCTGTTCGGACATGGATAGAACAGCTAAGCGCTGAGCTGGTGACCGCCGGCGTAGCAAAAAAAGACGGTGGATATATCCTGAACGCCTAAGCGATCCTTTCGAGTCACTGGCACCCAAGGCTCACGGTGCCAAGCCCTCCCTAGCAACCTCAGCTTTCAGTGAGGCACAACGAACAACAAAAAGCAAAAAGCCCGCATAAGTTCACGCGGGCTTTTTTTAATGCCATCACCTGGTCAAATTTAACTTCCAGAGAGACAAAAGAAAACGCCCGGTTGATCAAAAATCAACCGGGCGTTCCTTGCTGTAAGAGCCTGACGATGTCCTACTTTCACACGGGAATCCGCACTATCATCGGCGCTAAGTCGTTTCACTGTCCTGTTCGGGATGGGAAGGAGTGGTACCAACTTGCTATGGTCATCAGGCATAACTTGTTGACAGATTGTTCAAGAACAATCCATCGAATTCATAGAGCAAATCAGCTTTTATTTAGATTCGCACAGCCGCTGGGCTGTGCTTTTTGAATGCGTCAACTTGGCATAACAACTTCGAATTAATCAAAGTTATAGGGTCAAGCCGCACGAGCAATTAGTATCAGTTAGCTTAACGCATTACTGCGCTTCCACACCTGACCTATCAACGTCCTGGTCTTGAACGACTCTTTAGGGGGCTCAAGGCCCCGGCAGATCTAATCTTGAAACGAGTTTCCCGCTTAGATG
>NZ_JBFUBD010000598.1:0-1294 GCF_056405935.1 Polaromonas sp. P1_E3 | reverse complement strand
GGCGAGAACCATGTTCACTCGTACCGCGCGGCAGTATAAAGCCATGACGCGAACCCTGCGCCAAATTCTCTGCGGCGTGCTGCTCTTCCAGAGCTGGGCCTTCGCAGCCAACCCTTCGTCCGTCCCGACCGCCTACACCACCGCGCTTTACGAAACGAGCGTGGGCAGCAATCCCGCGCAGGCCTACTTCCTGGTGAACGTATTGCGTCGGGCTGAAGCTCCCAAAGCGGACCTTGAAGCCTTCCGCGCCGAAATGCTGCATGCCTATGCAGCCCAGATGACCAGCGCAGCGCCACCGACCGCTGCGCCCAAACCCGCGCCCGGCCTTTGGGCGTCACTCATGCGGCGGTTGCCGGGCCGGGCGAAACCGCCAACAGACAATGTGGCCGCCGCCATCGAGCGTGGCCGGCAGCGCGACGACGTGATGGGCCCCGAGTTTCGTGCGACCTGGCAGACGGCAATCAACCAGGCGATGACCCCGCGATGGGGGCCCGGCACCTCAGGCGCGCCGGTTTTCACGCTGGAGCTGCGCGACATGCAGCCTATCGCGCCCGGCATCTGGGCTGCGCCCTCTGCCGAGGGCCAGATACGCCTGATGCTGTCGCTGCGTCTGGCCAACACCAGCTCGCTGCCATTGCCCCTGTACCGCCCCGACATCGTCCTGCAAGGCACGCTGCGCTTTACCTGTAACTGGGACAGGACACGGATAAGGCAGAGCGAAATGCGGGCCAATGAGGTAACCCTGTTGCAGCCCGGCGCCGAGTCTGCCCCCCTGGCGTGCGAAGCACCTCCAGTGCCCGGGTACTGGCGCGAGCAGCTGCCCGCGCTGCTGGCCGACAACGGCAAGGCAGGCCTGCAAACTGTGGTCGTGCCGCACGAGCTGGACAGCCAGCAGCGGCTGTACCACATGGAATTGGCGTTCTCGCATGCGGCGCCGCAAGCTGACAGCTGGAGCCAGCGCCTGATGAAGGCCCGGCATGAGAAGTACCGCCAGTGGTCGCCTGCCAAAACCGCACTGGAGCCACCCGAGTCGGGCAGTTTGACGGCTGCGCCGCATCACGGATGGAAGGCAACCGCCACATTGCTGGCGACCTTCCTCGGCGCCACCGTGTTGGCGCTCGGCCTGTTTGCAGGCGGCCGCGCGGCGCGTAGCGCGGGCGTACCGGAGGGTGTGGTTGCCGTTGTCACGGTGCTGCTGGTAGGCGGCGCGTGGGTGCTGGCCACCATGAAACTGGGCGGCGGCGGCACGGGTTACGACCATCCCCTGTATCTCGGCCTTGCCTTGGGGGTGGGC
>NZ_JBFUBD010000597.1:0-1295 GCF_056405935.1 Polaromonas sp. P1_E3 | reverse complement strand
GTTCTGCAGGGGTTCGTGGAAGGCAGGCTGAGCTACGGCGTGGCTACCCAGCATGGCACCTGCCAACAGGGCGCACAACGCCATCGATTTTGAAATTCGCATCAGAATTACCTTTCGGGTGGAGGTTTCAGCCGTTTCTGACTGAAAAAGACAAGGGGGAAATCAGGGAAGAAACTGTGGCAACTATCCGGCGCCATCGAAAACCGGGCCGCCTGTTCACTGCAAGTAACCAGGCGCATCGCCAATGCCGGCTCCGGAAAATCCGCGAGCGGAGCGTCCCCGGAGGGGGCCAACGATTTTTACATGTGGTTTTTCTGCCGTGTGTAGGCGCATTTCCATAATCAATACGCACACTTGCACGTGGCCGCAACTTTTGTAACAGTGTGTCAAASCGACTGAAAAACGAGACATCTCGYSTTTTCAGCCTTCAAAATGGCTCTGTTACAAATTACCAGACGACTATGACCCAAGCCCAACCTAACGCCCGTGCCGACAAAATCCTGATCCTTGATGACGATGCCCGTATCCGCGACCTGCTGCGCCGCTATCTGGCCCAAGAGGGGTTTGAAGTCATCCTTGCCGAGGACAGCAAGGCATTGAACCGCATCATGCTGCGCGACGCCGTCGACCTGATCGTCCTGGATTTGATGATGCCAGGCGAAGATGGCCTTTCCATTTGCCGCCGCCTGCGCGCCGCCAACGACCGCACGCCCATCATCATGCTGACCGCCAAAGGCGAAGACGTGGACCGCATCGTCGGCCTGGAAGTCGGYGCCGATGACTATCTGGCCAAACCGTTCAATCCCCGCGAACTGCTTGCCCGCATCCACGCCGTGCTGCGCCGCCGCCCCACAGCCGAAGTGCCGGGCGCGCCGTCCAGCGACCAGGAAGTGATTACCTTTGGCCCCTTCTCCTTCGATATGGGCTTGCGTACCCTGCACAAGAACGGCGAAGAACTGCCTTTGACCACTGGCGAATTCGCCATGCTGAAGACCCTGGTGCGCCACCCGCGCCAGCCGCTGTCGCGCGAAAAGCTGGCCCAACTGGCACGCGGACGCGAATTCGAACCTTTTGACCGCAGCCTGGATGTGCAGGTGTCGCGTTTGCGCAAACTGATCGAAGTGGACGCTGCTGTGCCCCGCTACATCCAGACGGTCTGGGGCATTGGCTATGTGTTCGTGCCGGACGGAACGAACTAGCCCCCACGCTTTTCACTGCGCCTTCGGCTTCGTGTAATGCGCTGCCCCCCGAGGGGGCCGCCCGCCTGCGGCCTGGCAAAGCCAGTTCCGCGGCTC
>NZ_JBFUBD010000596.1:0-1295 GCF_056405935.1 Polaromonas sp. P1_E3 | reverse complement strand
ATGCCGACGACGTGCTGTTCATGTTCGAGCGCCAGTGGAAGGAAGACAACGCCTTCTTCAAGGTCACCAGCCCCAACCACTCCTACTTCAGCGACATGGGCATGCCCAAGCTGCTGAAATCGGTGGAAAAGGTCAACGACTACACCGTCAAGATCACGCTGGACAAGCCTGAGGCACCCTTCCTCGCCAACCTGGCCATGCCTTACGCAGCGGTCCAGTCCAAGGAATACGCCGACGCCATGCTGAAAGCCGGCACCCCCGAAAAAATCGACCAGGACCCGGTCGGCACGGGCCCCTTCTACCTGGTGCAGTACCAGAAAGACGCGGTCATCCGCTACAAGGCTTTCCCACAGTACTGGGGCGGCAAGGCCAAGATCGACGACCTCGTGTACTCGATCACGCCTGACGCGTCGGTCCGCTGGGCCAAGCTGCAGAAGAACGAATGCCACGTCATGCCTTACCCCAACCCCGCCGACCTGGACGCGATCCGCAAGGACGCCAACGTCACGATCGTCGAGCAGGCCGGCCTGAACGTTGGCTACCTGGCTTACAACACCACCAAGAAGCCGTTTGACGACGTGCGCGTGCGCAAGGCCATCAACATGGCCATCAACAAGAAAGCCATTGTTGACGGCGTGTACCTGAGCACCGGTGTCGCCGCCAAGAACCCGATTCCGCCGACCATGGCCGCGTACAACAACGCCATCAAGGACGACGAATACAACCCAGAAGCCGCCAAGAAATTGCTGGCCCAGGCCGGTTTCCCCAACGGTTTCACCACCGACCTGTGGGCCATGCCCGTGCAGCGTCCGTACAACCCGAATGCCAAGCGCATTGCCGAGTTGATGCAGGCTGACCTGGTCAAGGTCGGTGTGACCGCCGAGATCAAGAGCTTCGAATGGGGCGAGTACCGCAAGCGTTTGCAGGCTGGTGAACACCAGATGGGCATGCTGGGCTGGACCGGCGACAACGGCGATCCTGACAACTTCATGTACACCCTGCTCGGTTGCGCTTCGGCACAGTCCGCCAGCGGTTCCAACATCGCCAAGTTCTGCTACCAGCCGTATGAAGACCTGGTCCTGAAAGCCAAGACCGTGACCAACCCTGCCGAGCGCATCAAGCTCTACCAGCAGGCGCAGGTCATCTTCAAGGAGCAGGCTCCCTGGTTCACCATCGCCCACGCGGTGCAATTGAAGCCTATCCGCAAGAGCGTGATCGGCTACAAGAACAGTCCGTTCGGCCGCCACAACTTCTACGCTGTCGATATCAAGGAGTAATCCTCGACAGGTTCAGGC
>NZ_JBFUBD010000595.1:0-1300 GCF_056405935.1 Polaromonas sp. P1_E3 | reverse complement strand
GTCGCTGACGGACCAAGCGATCGCGTTTGGCTCCGGCACGCTTGAAGAAGCCAGTGTGCGCACCATGCTGGGCAGTGTGGACCGCAGCTATGTCTACCGTCTGCTCGATGCCCTGGCGCGGGGCGATGGCAAGACCGTGGTCGAAACGTCCGAAGCGCTTCGGCTGAATGGCTTGAGTGCGGCTTCCACCCTGGAAGAAATGACGACGGTGTTGCAGCGCATGGCGGTGTTGCAGGCCGTACCTGAGATGGGGGTTAGCGACGACGGGGCCGACCCGGATATCGCGGAGACGGCCCGGCTGGCCCAGGCGCTGCCCGCCGATGAAACGCAGCTGCTTTACAGCCTGTGCCTGCATGGCCGTGCGGAGCTGGGCCTGGCGCCCGACGAATATGCCGGCCTGACCATGGTGCTGCTGCGCCTGCTGGCCTTCAAACCTTCGGCTTCGGCTGCCACCCATGCGGGGGGTGCCGCCGAGCCTGGAAAAAAGCCGCAGCCTGAGGTGGCGCGGGCTCCCGCGCCCGCGGTTGTGCCTGAACGGCGCGCTGCGCCAACCCCTGCCGCTGTACGCGAACCTGCCCGTGAAACTGTTCGTGAAGAGCCCGAGCCTGCTCAGAGCTTTGAGGGAAACCGGCCTGTGGCGCAAGCAGAGCGGGCGCAAGCAGCTATTAATTCCATAGCATCCCCTTCCGCCGTTCCGGGGCGGCCAGTACCGCAGCAGCGCCCGCAGCCGGGAGCGCCAGCCGTTACCGGGGCGCCGTTGGTGCCTGTCCCGCTCGGCGAAGACTGGAGCCAGGCCGTGGGCCAACTGGTAGCCGCCGAGGCCGTGGCGGCGCTGACACGTGAGCTGGCACTGCAGTCGGAGCTGCGCGGCCGGGAGGGCGGGCTGTGGACGCTGCGGGTGGAGCGCGAGTCGTTGAACCAGACGGCCGCGCGTGAAAAGCTGCAAGTTGCCCTGCAGTCGCACCTGGGAGACGCGGCCCTGAAGCTTACGGTGGAGGTGGGCCCTGTTACCGACACGCCGGCACGCCGCAATGCGGCGGCACAGGCCGAGCGCCAGCGCGCCGCCGAGGAAATGATCCAGAACGACCCGTTTGTGCAGGACATGATTCGCGACTGGGGCGCCAAAATTGTCCCCGGCAGCATCCGGCCGCTGGCCGCGAAGTCGATATGATCAAAGCCAGTTTCAAGACACATTCCGACAGCCAGATTTAAAGGAAAAAACATGTTTAACAAAGGACAACTCGCAGGCCTCATGAAGCAGGCRCAGGCCATGCAGGACAACATCAAGAAAGCCCAGGAC
>NZ_JBFUBD010000594.1:0-1309 GCF_056405935.1 Polaromonas sp. P1_E3 | reverse complement strand
GAACACGACCGTCAACTTCCCCATCCTGGCCGATGCGGACAAGACCGTGGCCAACCTCTACGACATGATCCACCCGAACGCTTCCACCACGGCCACGGTGCGCAGCGTTTTCATCATCGACCCCAAGAAGGTCATCCGCACCACCTTCACGTATCCGGCCAGCACGGGGCGCAACTTTGACGAGATCCTGCGCGTCATCGACTCGCTGCAGCTGACCGACAGCCACAAGGTGGCAACACCCGCCAACTGGAAAGATGGCGACGACGTCGTGATCGTGCCCAGCCTGCAGGATCCGGCCGAGCTTGCCGTGCGCTTTCCGAAGGGCTTCAAGGCAGTGCGCCCCTATTTGCGCATCACGCCCCAGCCAAACAAATGAATAGGGCCCCCACGCTTTTCGCTTCGCGTAATGCGCTGCCCCCCGAGGGGGCCGCTGCGCCTGCGGCCCGGCAAAGCCGGTTCCGCGGCCCCGGCTTGCAAAGGGCAGCGCCGTTACCCGCAGTGGCGCCTGGCGTGGCTCACTTGCTTGAAATCTGCTGAGGATCACCATCTTGCGTTTCATCATCGTCCCTGGCTGGCGCGACTCGGGCCCCGGCCACTGGCAAAGCCTGTGGGCCGAGCGCCTGCGTAATTCGGTGCGTGTGCGCCAGGACGACTGGATCACGCCTTCACGCAAGGCCTGGGTGGCAACGCTTTCCAGCACCATCCTGCTGCAGGATGAGCCGGTCGTGATCGTGGCGCACAGCCTGGGCTGCATTGCCACGGCGCATCTGCCGCCAGAGGCAGCAGAGCGCATCCATGGGGCCTTGCTGGTGGCGCCGGCAGACCCGGAGCGCCGTGCCGTGCTGAGCGACTTTGCGCCCGTGCCTTACCAGAAGCTGCCTTACCGCAGCGTGCTGGTGGCCAGCAGGAACGACCCGTATTGCCCGGTGCGCCTGGCCGGTGCCTATGCGCGCGCCTGGGGCAGCGAGTTTGTGCGCATGCAGGACGCGGGGCACATCAACATTGAATCGGGCCACGGCGAATGGCCTTTGGGTATTGCGCTGCTGCAATCGCTGGCAGGCGATGCATCGCTGACGGCGCCCCATCTTGATTTTTCTTCTTCGGCAAATTCTTCGTCTTCTTCTTTTGGATCCCTGGAAACGGCATGACTTCTTCAAAAATAAAAAACGCCCTTGCAACGCTGGCATTCGCAGCAGGCGCCTCATTGACCGGCGCGGCCTCGGCTCAAACGCTTCTCAATGGCTCGTATGACGTGGCGCGTGAGTTTTACAAGGAATACAACGCCGCTTTCATTGCCCACTACAAAAAG
>NZ_JBFUBD010000593.1:0-1311 GCF_056405935.1 Polaromonas sp. P1_E3 | reverse complement strand
GAAGACGCTGGTGGGTATTGCCAAGACCAATTGCGAGCGCCTGATCAGGCTGATCAACGACATCCTGGACATCGAGAAGATCGAATCCGGCAAGATGACCCTGGATTTCCAGGTGATCGAGCTGGAGCCCTTGCTGGAGCAGGCGCTGGCCGCCAACGAAGGCTACGGTACGGCAAAAAATGTGCGCCTGCAACTTCATTTCCCCGACGAAGATCTCCATGTCAGGGTGGACAGCGACCGATTGACGCAGGTGGTGACCAACCTGCTGTCCAATGCCATGAAGTTCTCGCCCGAAGGCGGCACGGTAGACATCCATGTGGCGCGCTGTGAAGCCGGCATACGTGTCGAGGTCCGGGACCATGGCCCCGGTATCCCCGAAGAATTCCGTAACCGCATCTTCCAGAAGTTCTCGCAGGCCGACTCCTCCGATACACGCCAGAAGGGCGGCACGGGCCTGGGCCTCAACATTTCACGGGCCATCATTGAGCGCCTGGGTGGCAGCATCGGTTTCCATACCGATCCCGGCGTCGGCACCACCTTCTTCTTTGAGCTGCCTGAATTTGTGGAGTCTCCGCTGCGCACCTCCGGTTTCGCGGCCCTGGTCGAGCAGCGGCCTCGGGTGCTGGTGTGTGAGGACGACCAGGACATCTCGCGCCTGATCAGCATGATGCTCGACAAGGGTGGTTTTGACACCCAGATGGTATTTACGGCAAAGCAGGCTGTGGAAGAACTCGCGAAAAGGCGCTACGCCGCCGTCACGGTAGATCTCAAGCTGCCCGATCAGGATGGCATTGCGCTGATCCGGGCGCTGCGGTCCCAGCTGCATACACGCGACGTGCCCATCGTGGTGGTGTCGGCCTCGGCAGCGGAAGGGCGTGTGCAGTTCAACGACCAGTCACTGACGGTTTCGGACTGGCTGGAAAAACCCATCGACGAGAACATGCTCGTGCTGGGTGTGCGCCGCGCCATTGCCGGTTCGGCCGAAGCCCGCTCCGTCATCCTGCACGTTGAAGACGACCCGGACATCCAGCGCATTGCCGCGACCATTGCACAAGGGTTCGCCACCTTTGTTTTTGCCGACACGGTGCAGGAAGCGCGTGACCGCCTGCAGGAGCAGCGTTTTGACCTGATCCTGCTGGACCTCAGCCTGCCGGGTGGCTCGGGCTGGGACCTGCTCAAGGATGTTGAGGCAATGGACGGCCCTCCTCCCGTCGTGATCTTCTCGGCGCTGGAGGTGGACAAGACCCAGGCTACACGCGCTGCCGCCGTGCTGGTCAAGGCAAAAACCTCCAACACCGAACTCCTCGACAC
>NZ_JBFUBD010000592.1:0-1312 GCF_056405935.1 Polaromonas sp. P1_E3 | reverse complement strand
CCATGCCCTGCGTGGGCAGGCCCTCATACATGATGGTGGCCATGCCTGCGATGAGCGGGCCGTAGATGATGTAGCTGTGGCCCACGACCCAACCGATGTCGCTGGTCGAAAAGTAAGTTTCGCCGGCGCGGCCGTCAAAGATGTGTTTCATGCTGGCGGCCAGCGCCACGGCATAACCGCCGGTGTCGCGCTGCACGCCCTTGGGCTTGCCGGTGGTGCCGCTGGTGTAGATGGTGTAGCTGATGGCGGCGGAGTCCAGCCACACGCAGTGCACCAGCGCGTGCATGTACTTGGCGCGCAGGGTTTCCCAATGCAGGTCGCGCCCGGCCACCATGGGCATGGGCGCGAGGCCCCGGTCAACCAGCAACACGGCTTCGGGCTGGTGTTTTGACAGGCGGATGGCTTCGTCAAGCAGCGGCTTGTACGCCACCACCTTGCCGCCGCGCGAGCCCGCGTCGGCGCTGACGATGACGCGCGGCGTGGCGTCGTCAATGCGTGAGGCGAGCGAGCCGCTGGCAAAGCCGCCAAACACCACGCAGTGAATGGCGCCTATGCGCGCGCAGGCCAGCATGGCAAAGGCGGCCTCGGCAATCATCGGCATGTAGATCAGCACGCGGTCGCCCTTGACGACACCCATGGCCAGCAGGCTGGCTGCCATGCGCTGCACTTCGGCGTGCAGCTCGGTGAAGGTGTAGGTTTTTTCAATGCCGGTTTCGCTGGAGACGTAAATCAGCGCGGGCTGGTCTGGCCGGTCTTTCAGGTGACGGTCTACCGCGTTGTGGCAGAGGTTGGTTTGCCCGCCTTCAAACCACTGGGCAAACGGCGGATTGTCGTCGTTGCAGACGCGGGTGAAGGGCTTGTGCCAGTCGATCAGTTGGGCCTGCTCGGTCCAGAAGGTGTCGGGCTGGTCGATGGACTGGCGGTAGAAGTCTGCGTAGCGCGTCATGTCTTGTCTCCGTTTTTGTTTTCTCTGCAGCTTTGTTTATATCTTGACGACAATGCGGCCGCGCACCTTGCCCGACATCAAGTCGGCGGCTTTTTCCRCCGCTTTCGCCATCGGAATCTCTTCCAGCATGGCCTCCAGCCTGGCAGTGTCCAGGTCTTTTGCCAACCGGTCCCAGGCCTGCTGGCGTTTGGCCAGCGGCGCCATCACGCTGTCGATGCCGGCCAGGGTCACGCCGCGCAGAATAAACGGCATCACTGTCGCGGGGAAATCCGCACCCTGCGCCAGCCCGCAGGCCGTGACCACGCCGCCGTAACGCGTTTGCGCACACGCATTGGCCAGTGTGTGCGAACCAACGGCGTCCACCAC
>NZ_JBFUBD010000591.1:0-1318 GCF_056405935.1 Polaromonas sp. P1_E3 | reverse complement strand
CCGTACTTCCGCAATCGCGCAAACCACATTTGATGAGATCGGTTGCGCGGGCAGGTTGATTCACGAAAAGAGGCAAGGCAAGGGAAATGCGTTGCGCCGTGCTTTTTCCGACGTGGAAGCAGACATTTATTTATTGGCTGATGCCGACCAGACTTATCCCGCGTCTCGCGCAGCCGACATGATCGCGCCTGTTGCGTCGGGCCAGGCCGACATGGTGGTGGGTGACAGGCATTCCGGCGGACATTACCAGGACCATAACAAGCGTCTCTTTCACGGATTTGGCAATGACCTTGTTAAAAACATGATCAATGTGTTTTTCCGCTCCACGCTGCAGGACATCATGAGCGGGTATCGGGCCTTCAGCAGGACGTTTGTGAAGACCTATCCTGTCATGGTTGCCGGCTTTCAGGTCGAAACTGATATGACCCTGCATGCGCTCGACAAGCGTTTTCGGATCATGGAAATTCCGGTGGAGTATGTGGACAGGCCGGCAGGCAGTTTCTCCAAGCTCAATACACTGGCTGATGGGGCCAAGGTTATTTTTGCGATTTTCCAGATACTGCGCTATTACAAGCCGTTCGCATTTTTCGGTTCGGTTTCCATGGTGCTTATGGTGCTTGGTTTTATTGCCGGCATCCCTGTGTTGGCTGACTGGTTCACATACCAATACATTTATCACGTGCCGCTGGCGGTGCTTGCAGCAGCGCTGGAAATTGTCGCAGTGATCTTTTTTTCTGTGGCGTTGATGCTCGACAGCATCGTGCATCAGCACCGGATGAGTTACGAGCTCATGCTCATATCCATGACCCAAAAGAGTTAATGTCCAAGATCGCATCGAAGCCGAATTCAGGGCGCCAGTTGATGACCTTTCTGGTGGTCGGCGGTTTCGGCTTTCTGGTCGATGCGGGTTTGTTTTTTATTTTCCTGCACATATTCGGCCTCGATATCCTGGTCTCGCGTGCGCTGGCTTTTCTTCCCGCAACGCTTGTTACCTGGTGGGCCAATCGCCTGTTTACTTTTCGCCCGTCAGCCGATGCTCCTGTATTCCTGATGCGGGAATACCTGAAGTATTTGCTGGTGCAGTCAGCAGGCATCGCGATCAATTTTCTGGTTTTTTACCTGATGGTTCTCTGGCTTCCCGTGGCGGCTACTCACACGCTGTTACCTCTGGCGGCTGGGTCCGTGATTGCCCTGCTTTTCAATTTTTCAGGTGCCCGATTCCTGGTTTTCAGGCATTGATTGAAGTAGCGAACCTGCGCATCCGGATGAGGTGATGGCCTGTTGCGCCGGCCTCTTCTTTGGAATGTCAGGGTAAACC
>NZ_JBFUBD010000590.1:0-1332 GCF_056405935.1 Polaromonas sp. P1_E3 | reverse complement strand
GGCCGTGGTAATCGAGCTCTTGCCTTTTTCGGTGGCAGCTATGAACACGTTGTTGCTGGAACGCTCGCCCGCCAGGTCGCGGTCAATGAAGAAAACCCGGTTGCCGCTGGAGGACTCCTGGAACTGGCCGGGCGCGATGCGGTCGAGGTCACCGCGCTGCTCATACCTGCTTTGCATGTCTTTGGTCTGCTGGTTGGTCCAAGGCCATACAAAAAGGGCCATCAGCGTGATGACCAGCAGGACCGGCCAGGCAAAACGGAAAAGCGGCCGGAGAAAACCCGCAAGGCCCTGGCCGCTGGTAAACCACACCACCATTTCACTGTCGCGGTACATGCGCGACAAGGTGCTGACCATCGCAATAAAAAGGGACAGCGTGAGGATGGTCGGCAAGCGTCCCAGCGCCGAGTAGGCCATGAACAGCATGACGTCCTGCGGGTTGATGAAACCCCGCGATGCCTGGCCCAGGGTCCTGATCAGGACAATGGTCATCACGATGGTGACCAGGACCACCAGCGTGGCCCCAAAACTGCGAGCCAGCTCTTTGCGAATCGTGGATTGGAATAACATTGACTGAATATCTGCCTTGGCTTCGTTTTATTTTTGTTTTACTTTGGTTTATTTACCAGACCCTGAATTATGGACTTTGAACTTAAAACACTGACACCCACCCGTATTTGCAGCGAAAAAACCGACGCGCTGCTGGTTCTCGTCCCCCAGGATATGAGCCCCGGCAATGATCCCCTCTCTGTGCTGGCTTCGCTGGCAATCAAGTCGGGCGATTTTGAGGCCAAGCCCGGCAAGCTCCTGAGCACGTACCGCGTGCCTGGCATCGGCGCCAGGCGGGTCGTGCTGGCGGGAGTGGGAGATGCCAGCGCCAAAAACGTTCGAACTGCCGTCAGCGCCGGACTGGGCGCCCTGAAAGCCGCGAATGTGCAGCACCTGACCCTCTGCCTGGGTGCACTGGGCCGTCTGCAGGCCGAAACCGTGCGCGCCGCTGTGGTTGCCTGCGGCGACGCCACTTATACCTATGTCACCACCAAATCCCGTCCCGCCAAGGCTAGCCCCGGCAGACTGCGGCATGTGGTGGTTGCCGTCAATGACGCGGCAAGCGCCCAGGACGCGCGGCCCGGGCTTGAAAAAGGCGCTGCGCTTTTGAAAGGTGTTGAATTTGCCAAGGAATGGGCGAACCGTCCCGCCAACCACGCCACGCCCACGCTTCTGGCGGGCGCGGCCAAAGAGCTGGGCAAGCTGCGCGGCATCAAAGTGGAGGTACTGGGCCCCAAAGAAGTTTCAAAACTGGGCATGGGGTCGTTCATCGCCGTGGCCCAAGGC
>NZ_JBFUBD010000589.1:0-1335 GCF_056405935.1 Polaromonas sp. P1_E3 | reverse complement strand
ACACAATGCTGCGCATCGCCGGTTTGGTATTTTTATGCATGCTCGCCCCTGCGCTGGCGGGCGCCAGCGAGTTCGCGGACCGCAATTTCATACAGGCAGATATGCAGGTTGCTGTTCAGACAGAGAATTTCGCGCACATTGAAAAACGTTATGCCGAAGCGACTAAAGCCAACGAACGCTTTCCCAGTGGCCAGTTCAAATCGGATGCGACGCTGTACGCTATTGAAAGGGCTATCCGGCTCGCACGGGAAACGTACGAACGCGGAATGACACCCCAGGCCCAAAAGGAGGATCCGGAAGCCCCCTTCACAGCGATGGATGAAAAAACCGCCAGGTGGCAAAAAGCCTACCCTAGCTCTTCATTGGCAGCATTCGCCCGCAGTGAAGCCTACATAAGCCATGCCTTTTTCCACCGCGGCACACGTTATGCCCGGGAAGTAGACCCGGCAAAGTGGAAGGAGTACGGCTACTACATTGAACAGGCGTATGAAGCGTTGGCTGTCAGCCAGTTGCCGAGGGACCTGCCCTGGTACAGCGGCATTCTTCAATTGGCGCCATTCGCTAGCACCGATCTTGGCGCGTTCAAGCGTCTGGTCGAAGAAGCCAGCAGCCATTACCCCAGCAACGTGGCCATTTATTCTTTTGCCAGCACGCGCTTCGAACCCAAATGGGGGGGAAGCATCGATGCGTTCGACTGGCTGGCCAACCTGGCCGCCAGCAGGAACAAAAAAGTGGACGGAATGGCCTTATACGCGGCTATGTACCAGCATTTCGCCTACTCCTCAGATTTCAAAAACAACCTGTTTACCGCAACCCGTGCGGACTGGAAAAAAATGAAGCAGGGGTATGAGGACATGGTCAAGGCCTACCCGGTCGACCAGCACCTCAACCAATACGCCTGGTTTGCCTGCCTCGCCAAGGATGCCGTGACCCTCAAGCGTGTGTTGACGCAAATCGGAGCCAATATCGACCAGACTGTCTGGAATGCAGAAACCCTGACCCGCTGCCGGAGGCTTGCAAACGATGGTAAATAGACTGGCATTGGCGTTGCTCGGCCTGATGTTGTGCAGCGCGGCCGCTGCGCAACAGACAGAGGTTTCCATGGAAGCCGAGAAGTTCCACAACGCACTCTCGCGTGACGACTATGCGGAGGTGGAGCGCCTGCATACCGACCTGATGGCAGAAAAAAAACGAAGCGCTCAAGGCGTCCTTCTTGCCGATGTGCACACAGACTTCTCGTCGCTGACCCAGTGCCATCACGTGACCGTCAGCAGCCCAACGGGCCCCGTGCAGGTACCCCGGGTGGATGCCGAAGCATGTTGGGCTTTGCAGGAG
>NZ_JBFUBD010000588.1:0-1335 GCF_056405935.1 Polaromonas sp. P1_E3 | reverse complement strand
GGACAGGACAGTCCGCATGAAATGTTCAACAGCCCGTTCTACAACACGTTTCGCAAAACCGTGAACTGGTGTGTGGAGCACCGCTGGATCACCATCGGCTCTACCGTGCTGATATTTGCCCTGGGCATTGTCGGTATGGGCAAGGTGCAGCAGCAATTTTTCCCTGACTCCAGCCGTCCTGAAATCATGGTCGACATCTGGTTTCCGGAAGGCACTTCTTTTGCCGCCAACGAAGCCACTGCCAAAAGGGTCGAGCAGCGACTGATGCGGGAGGAGGGCGTAACGACCGTCAGCACCTGGATAGGCTCAGGCGTGCCGCGGTTTTATTTGCCGCTGGACCAGGTGTTTCCGCAGACCAATGTGTCTCAGATGATTGTGCTGCCCAAGGACCTGAAGGTGCGTGAATCGCTGCGCATCAAGTTGCCGGCTTTGCTGGCCACGGAGTTTCCCGAGGTGCGCGGCCGTGTCAAGCTGCTGCCCAATGGCCCACCGGTGCCCTACCCGGTGCAGTTCCGTGTGGTGGGCATAGACCCGCTGGTGCTGCGCGACCGCGCCGATGAAGTCAAGGCGGTAATGCGTGAAAGCAGCAACACGCGCGGCGTGAATGACAACTGGAACGAATCGGTCAAAGTGCTGCGGCTCGAGGTCGACCAGGCGAAGGCGCGTGCGCTGGGTGTGACCAGCCAGTCGAKTGCGCAGGCTTCGCGGACCATCCTGGCGGGCACGCCTGTGGGTCAGTTCCGCGAAGGTGACAAGCTGATCGACATCGTGCTGCGCCAGCCGCTGGACGAGCGCAATGCCATCACGGATATCGGCAATGCCTATTTGCCTACGGCGTCGGGCAGGTCCATCCCACTCACGCAAATCGCCAAGCCCGTGTTTACCTGGGAGCCGGGCGTGCTGTGGCGTGAAAACCGCGACTACGCCATTACCGTGCAAAGCGACATCATTGAAGGCCTGCAAGGCGCCACAGTGACGCAGCAGTTGATGCCCAAGCTCAAGGCGCTGGAGGCCAAGTGGCTGGAAAAGGGAATGCAGGGCTACCGCATCCAGGTGGCCGGCGCGGTGGAGGAAAGCAGCAAGGGCTCGTCATCCATCGTTGCGGGGCTGCCGGTTGCACTGTTTATCGTGCTCACGCTGTTGATGCTGCAACTGCACAGCTTCAGCCGCTCGATTCTTGCCTTCTTGACTGGTTTCATGGGCATTGCGGGCGTGGCAGGGGCACTGCTGTTGCTGAACCGTCCGTTTGGTTTTGTCGCGTTGCTGGGCGTGATTGCGCTGTTTGGCATGATCATCCGCAATTCCGTCATCCTGATCGATCAGATTGAACAGGAC
>NZ_JBFUBD010000587.1:0-1339 GCF_056405935.1 Polaromonas sp. P1_E3 | reverse complement strand
CTTCGCCATTCCCAGCCAGCTCAAGGCCTGGATCGACCGCATCGCGCAAGTCGGCCGCACCTTCAAGTACACCGACAAAGGCCCCGTGGGCCTGGCCGGCGGCAAGACGGTGATCGTGGCATCCGCACGCGGCGGTGTTTATTCGACCAGCGACGCCATGACGGCGATGGAACACCAGGAAAGCTACCTGAAAGTGGTGTTCGGCTTCTTCGGCATCACCGACGTGCGTTTTGTGCGCGCCGAAGGCCTGGCCATGGGCGAAGCCGCCAAGGCTGCCGCACTGGCCGCCGCGCAGATTGAAATCGTGACCCACACGCAAAAGCCTGCCAACCAGGAAAAAGCCGCACTGGCCGCCTGAGTTGCCGACGGCCGGCGCTACGCCATAGCGCCTCCCCCAACAAAGCCCGCAGCCGCGGGCTTTTTTTGTCTGCCACTGCCAATGCAACAGACCAGACCTAAAAGTAATTAGCAAACGACAAATAGGTTGTTGGTTTTCAGCCGTCGCCCCCCTACAGTCTTCGGCTGGCCGGCAGAGCCGGATGCAGCCAGGAAGTAAAGATGAAAGGTGAAGATGACAGCGACTTTGGCCCCCGGTGATCGCGCAAATGCGGCAGCAACCGCGCAGCACGAACCCCTCACCCATTCCTCCATCGAGATCCGGCCTTTTGACGCCCCGCTGGGCGCTGAAGTGCTGGGCATGGACCTGTCCAGGCCGCTCACCACGGCGGAATTCAGCCGCATCCACCGCGCGCATCTGGACCACCACGTGCTGGTCTTTCGCGACCAGCGCATCACGCCACAGCAGCACGTTGACTTCAGCCGCCGTTTCGGGCCGCTGCAGATCCACGTGCTGAAAAACTTCCAGCTGCAAAACCACCCTGAAATCCTGATCGTCTCGAACATCAAGGAAAACGGCGAACCCATAGGCCTGGGCGACGCCGGCCATTTCTGGCACTCTGACCTGTCTTACAAAGACAAACCCAGCCTGGGCTCATTGCTGCATGCGCAGGAGCTGCCCTCTGAAGGGGGCGACACCCTGTTCGCGAACCAGCACACCGCCTGGGACACCTTGCCCGCAGCGCTGAAGACGGCCGTCGAGGGCCTGCGCGCCGAACACACCTACCTCGCCAAATACGAAGAGCTGCGCAGCCGCAACCCCTGGCGGCCCAAGCTCACGCAGGAACAGGTGGAAGAGGTCAAGCCGGTGGTCCACCCCGTGGTGCGCACCCACCCCGAGAACGGCCGCAAGGCGCTTTTTGTCAGCGAGCATTTCACCACCCGCATCCTGGACATACCGGAAGACGAAAGCCTGGCCCTGCTCAGCGAACTGTTCGAGCAC
>NZ_JBFUBD010000586.1:0-1340 GCF_056405935.1 Polaromonas sp. P1_E3 | reverse complement strand
CGCCACCTCCTGGCGGTCACGGCAGCCTACGAACACCTGACGGCCGTGCTGGCCGACTACCTGCTTCGCCACGGCGATGCACTGGGCAAGGCGGACCCGAAGATGCAGACCCTCTGGCGCTGGCACGCAGCCGAAGAGACCGAGCATCGCGCGGTAGCCTACGACCTGTATAACGCGCTTGGCGGAAACCACGCATGGCGCGTACGCTGGTATGTGTATGCGCTGCTGCTGTTTTCATTGGACTCGGTACGCCAGACGGCGCTGAACCTCTGGCACGACGGCTCCCTGTTCAAACCGGGAACCTGGTGGAGTGCATTGAAATTTTTCTGGGGAAAAAATGGCGTCGTGTGGCGCTGCACAGGTCCGCTGCTGGCTTACTTCAGGCGCGACTTCCATCCCGACCAGGAAACCGTTGCCGAACCCGGCCAGCAAACCCGCGCTATTGCCCAGCGCTGGCTGAAAGAGCACGCGGACAGCTTTCGCACAGTGCGCTAAAAGCCCGGTTGCGACCTGCGGTGCCGGTCCATTACCCGTCTTGCGATGCAATCTCGCCATGGTGAYTTGCTATCTAATTAATAGCTGCTTGCGCACACCCTTATTAGCTTTCAGCGGTTTTTCTTTTCAAGTTCAGGATTCAACCAGCCTGCGCATCCACTCAGGCAGGGTCTTGGCCTTCTGCGCCGGAAAGTCCACCCAGATCGTGGTGGCGCCGCCCGCGGCGCAGATCACGCCCGGCATATCCACGCGCTCCATCGTGGCCCAGCTTTCAAACGTGGTGCGGCCGGGGTCRCTCACGTACATCTTCATCAGCACATCACCTGGGTATTCGAGCTGCTTGTAGAAATTACAAAAGGCGTTCACGATCACCGGCCCCTCACCCGACGGATCGGGTTTGCAGCCAATGCCATACATCCAGTCGATGCGGATGGTTTCGAGATAACGGAAGTAAGTGCCATTGTTGAGATGGCCCATCGCGTCCATGTCACCCCAGCGAATGGGAATGCGCATCTCATGAACCAGCTTTTTCTTTTCAGGAATTTCAAATTTCATGATGTTCGTTGCCTCTAGCGATGGGCCCTGATGGAGGCCAGAATTCCCAGCGTGAACAGCACGCAGGCAGACAGTTGTACCAGTGTGGGCCAATGGCCGTCCCAGGCAAACGAATACAGCAGCGCAAAAATGGTTTCGCTCACAATGAGCTGCCCGCACAGGCTGGCGCTGAGCCGCTGGCTGGCCATGTTCCACAAGATCGTCGCCAGCCAGGTGGAACCCACACCTGCCACCACACACAGCAGCATAAACATCCCTCGGTCTTCGCGCCCGGCCAGCAGGCCCCCGGC
>NZ_JBFUBD010000585.1:0-1340 GCF_056405935.1 Polaromonas sp. P1_E3 | reverse complement strand
CGCGACATATGCCGTGAAGCGGCCTCGTGACGTGGCGTGTTCGCGTCGGGCGACCAGTTAGCACTCATCGTCGCACACGTCTTCACTCGAAAGCCACTTCGTGCCTTTGCTGTCTATCTTCAGCGTACTCTCTAGCCATATTTCCACTTCCCAGAAGTGCCTGTCATACCAAGCCATGTAGCCCCTTGACGCCTCCTCTATCAGGCAGAGCAGTGTGGTTCGGTCACGCTCCGGGATTGAATGAGATGAAGACACACGCTGGAGCTGCCAGGATGGCGCACCAGGGCCTCCGTGCCCCGACGTTGATAGGCGGAGCGCAACCGAGTCGACAAAGAAAATCCATTCGAAAAAGGCAATTCCGTGTGCGTAATTCTCTCTTGAGAGCAGATACAGAACGGAACGGGATTGGTCATCAACCCATCTCACATTTCGCTCCCCCTGCTGGGTCAGCAATGAGCACGCTTTCGCGTGTTCCGATGCAAAGCTGCTGACCGGCAATGCCAATGATTCTGAAACGAATGCCACAGACGTCCTCTAGATGAGCGAAGATATATTGGGGTCACCAAAGTAGCCGCCCAAGTCTGGCACGATTATCTCTTTTCGGACGAACAACGACGAGTACTTTCAAGCAGCACAATGCTTGGAAAAACATCAAAGCTAACGCGGCGCAAGGCGAGGGTGTTTGTGGAGGGATGAGGGCGTTGAGAGATCGCCTCACCGCCTACTGGCTCGTGCCAAACCTCAGCGCCGACCTGGCACGCGCCCGTTCTGCTTCTACCTCACGGTTGCGCGGCTCGGCGTTGGTCACCAGTGTGCAGATGAGAACCCGTGCTGAGGCTGCTACCTCTTCCACCGCGCGATCGAACGCGGCCTCGTTAGCCTTGGATGGCACGTTGAACCCGCTGAGCTTTCTGACGAWCTGCAGCGAAGCATCGCGGATTTCCAGTTCCGTGGCGGGTGGCTCGAAGTTGAAGAGGGTCTTGATGTTGCGGCACATGGCGGCTCCTTGAGGCAAAAGACTTGGAATCACTCCAAAGCTCATTTTGCCGCGCCCCGCAGTCCCTTCGCCCGCGCTGGTTTTACCTATTCGGCGGGCCTGATCACCACGGACTCGGCTGATGCCACAAAGGGTCCGTGGTACACCGCCTCGATGTTGTTGCCGTCCGGGTCCAGCACAAAGGCAGCGTAGTAGCCCGGGTGGTATTGACGCTCGCCTGGCGCACCGTTGTCGGTGCCGCCTGCAGCCAGGGCGGCTTCGTAAAAGGCTTTGACCTCTGCGTGATCTTTGGCCCGGAACGCCAGGTGCACGTGCGAGGTTGGGCCGTCGGCCTGGTCCATCC
>NZ_JBFUBD010000584.1:0-1348 GCF_056405935.1 Polaromonas sp. P1_E3 | reverse complement strand
GGCCTACCTCAAGGCTTCCGGCCTGGGCGACACCGCCTACTTTGGTCCTGAACCGGAATTCTTCATTTTTGATGACGTGCGCTGGAACACCGACATGTCGGGCACTTTCTTCAAGATCGAAGAATACGAAGCGCCCTGGAATTCCGGTGCCAAGCTCGAAGGCGGCAACCGCGGACACCGTCCGACCGTCAAGGGCGGCTATTTCCCCGTGCCTCCTGTCGACAGCACGCAGGACATGCGCGCCGAGATGGCCCTGATCCTCGAATCGCTGGGCATCCCCGTTGAAGTGTTCCACCACGAAGTGGCCGGTGCCGGCCAGAACGAAATCGGTACCCGTTTCAGCACGCTGGTCCAGCGCGCTGACTGGACCCAGGTCCTGAAATACGTGGTGCAAAACGTGGCCAACGCCTACGGCAAAACCGCCACCTTCATGCCCAAGCCTGTGGTCGGCGACAACGGTTCCGGCATGCACGTCCACCAGTCCATCTGGAAAGACGGCAAGAACCTGTTTGCCGGCGACGGCTATGCGGGCCTGTCTGATTTCGCCCTGTATTACATCGGCGGCATCATCAAGCACGCACGTGCCCTGAACGCCATCACCAACCCCGGCACCAACAGCTACAAGCGCCTGGTTCCTGGCTATGAGGCACCGGTCAAGCTGGCTTACTCGGCGAAGAACCGTTCGGCATCGATCCGCATTCCTTACGTTGCCAACCCCAAGGGCCGCCGTATCGAAGCGCGTTTCCCCGATCCACTGATGAACCCGTACCTGGGCTTCTCGGCCCTGATGATGGCGGGTCTGGACGGCGTGGAAAACAAGATCCACCCGGGCGAAGCCGCCACCAAGGACCTGTACCATCTGCCACCCGAGGAAGATGCAAAAGTGCCAACCGTTTGCCACAGCCTGGACCAGGCGCTGGACGCACTCGACGTGGGCCGCAGCTTCCTGACCAAGGGCGGTGTGTTCACCGACAGCATGATCGACGCCTACATTGAACTGAAGATGGGTGAAGTGACCCGCCTGCGCCAGGCGACTCACCCCATCGAATTCGAGATGTACTACTCCCTGTAATCAGGGGACGCTCAGCCGCTTGCTGTTTATTTATACAGTTTGTGGTCAAAAAAGGACGGCAGATGCCGTCCTTTTTTATTGCCCCGGCAGGTTGTAGGTGTGCTGGCTTTGTGTTTTTGCCCCTTTGCCGCATACTGATAGACCGTCCTTCGCCCTTCCTGGGCATCGGGAGTTCCTATGAAAAACACCTTATTGCTTTCTACCTTGTCGTTGCTGCTGACTGGCGCGGGGAATGCTGCATGGGCGCAGCAGATATACCGCTGCGCAGGCATCGGA
>NZ_JBFUBD010000583.1:0-1352 GCF_056405935.1 Polaromonas sp. P1_E3 | reverse complement strand
GTCCTGTGGTTTTCGAGCTTACGGATATCCTTCTTGAGAATTTTCTTGATGAAACGGGTTTTTAACTTGCCACCCTCGGGGGTCGAAAAGAGTATCTGTAGCGCGCCGACAGTACCTCTTCCCCAGGGGTCGGGTTTGATTTCTTTTGTCCGGGTGTATTCCTTGATACGTTGATGCGGGTTCGCACCCCTCCATCCGTAGAGCAGCCCATCTTTGTGAACTACCAGACACCGGTTGGTAATCAGCTTGTAGACTTGGCTGCACCCCAAGCCCGTTTTCTCTCTGATGTCTTTCTCATTGGCGCCATCGAGATAGAGAAGAATGGCCTGTTTACGCTTTAAAAAGAGCTCTCGTCTTTCGTCCGTGAGAGCACCAAAGTCAAAACTTGGCCACGAGTCAGTATCCAGCTCGCTGCGAGCCGTAGAAGTCAGGCGCTCTTTCGCCCGAATTCGGCGACGTTTGGTCATAGCGCACAAAATAAGTGGGCTATAAAGGTACAACTTTGGTTGGGTAAGTCAAGTGTTGTCAACTTTGGTTGCAAACGGGATCGTTGAAGTGTTTTCGCCTCAGAAACCTCCCTAGTGAGGGCGCTGCCGCGCCAGACCTATACCGTTCCAACTTTGATTAGGTAAACGGTTACCGTCATCACGGCAGTATTGCTGCGCACAGCACGGCTGGCTGCGCAGCTGCCTGCGACTTCCACGGAAACATTCATTGTGCTACCGGACGACATACGCGCCAGGCAAGGAGTGGACATTTTGAGCGGGCAGGTGCGAAAGGTTACGACCGCAGGGCTGGCGGTTACAGAGCTTTTTGGAGACACGCCCGTGGCCCTCCTTCTAATGCAAGACAAAGCAGGGATTGAAAAGCTTGGTAACACACAAGGCGCAGTCCTACAAAAAATGTTTTGACATCGTATTAACTTTGCCTCATGTGGAGAAAAACCATGCAAGAGGCCCAGCTCAAGAGAAATGACCGCCAGCGAATCAATGCTTCTGATGGCTATGAACTCAACTACTGGACGCGTCAGCTACGCTGCAGCGAACAGGAGTTGCGTTTGGCCATTGCCGTTGCAGGCCCGGAGATTGACGCTGTGCGCCAGTATTTGAAGACCAAACACCAACGCGGGGATGGCAATCTGGCGTGTGCCTGAGGTTCAGCGGGGAAAATGGGGCACGAGGCAGGTGACTTTTCACGGGATGGAACGACCACGGCCGCTCTCCTGCCTCCAGTTGATTGATCACTCCTGGCTATTGATTATTCCTCTGTATTTCGCGTGGCTGGCTCACGAGAGCAAGGAGCGACTCGATGTTCGCCGGTTTCACCACATGATGGTCAAACCCGGCCTGCTG
>NZ_JBFUBD010000582.1:0-1352 GCF_056405935.1 Polaromonas sp. P1_E3 | reverse complement strand
ACGGCGAGGCGAACGGTCGTTCTCTTTTGTGCGGTTTTAAATTGAGAGAGGAGCCTCTAATGGCTTACAGCATTGATCTGTCGGGGCGTGTCGCCCTCGTGACCGGTGCATCCGGCGGGCTGGGCGCGCAGTTTGCCAAAACGTTGAGCCGTGCCGGCGCAGCCGTGGTGCTGGCCAGCCGCAGGCTGGACAAACTGAAGGAGCTGCGCGCGCAGATTGAGGCCGCGGGTGGCGATGCGCATGTGGTTGAGCTGGACGTGACGGACCACGCCAGCATCAAGGCCGGCGTGGCCCATGCCGAAACGGAAGTCGGGCCCATCGACATTCTGGTCAATAACTCTGGTGTGAGCARCACGCAGCGCCTACAGGATGTGGATGAGGACGACTACGACTTCATCTTCAACACCAATGTGAAGGGTGCCTTCTTCGTGGCGCAGGAGGTCGGCAAGCGTATGCTGGCCCGCTCCCGCGGCGCCGGGCCGGGCAACTATGCCGGAGGCCGCATCATCAACATCGCCTCCATGGCGGGTTTGCGCGTGCTGCCGCAGATCGGTGTGTACTGCATGAGCAAGGCTGCTGTGGTCCAGATGACCAAAGCAATGGCGCTCGAGTGGGGCAAGTTCGGCATCAACGTCAACGCGATCTGCCCCGGCTACATTGACACCGAGATTAACCATCACCATTGGGAAACCGAGCAGGGCAAGAAGCTGGTGCAGATGTTGCCGCGCAAGCGCATCGGGAAACCGCAAGACCTGGATGCATTGCTGGTGATGCTGGCCAGTGGTGAGAGCCACTTCGTCAACGGCGCGGTGATAGYCGCCGACGACGGCTTTGGCGTTTGAATCGATCACAACATCCAATCAATTCGTGGAGAGAGAAACAACATGATGGATTCCGTAGTGCCCTACCTCGGCCCGATAGGCCTGATCTTCCTGGCCTTGCTCGCGGGCGTGGTCAGCCCCGGCCCCAGCTTTGTGCAGGTCGCGCGCATCGCGGTTTCGCGTTCGCGCGCCGACGGCCTGGCTGCCGCGGTGGGCATGGGCCTGGGCGCGTTGGTGTTTGCTTCGCTGGCACTGGCCGGCCTGCAGGCGCTGCTGGCCGCCTTGCCCGGTGTCTACACCGCGCTCAAGGTCGCCGGTGGTCTGTACCTGATGTGGATCGCCTTCAACATCTGGCGCGGCGCGCGCCAGCCGCTGGAGATGGGCGGCGGCGACATGGGCGCCTCGCGCCGAACGGTGCTGCAATCGTTCCGCCAGGGGCTGGTGACGCAGCTGAGTAACCCGAAGATCGTGGTGGTTTACAGCAGCGTGTTCGCAGCCCTTTTGCCCGCACAGTTTCCCTTGCCCGCTGCT
>NZ_JBFUBD010000581.1:0-1356 GCF_056405935.1 Polaromonas sp. P1_E3 | reverse complement strand
GACCCGCCTCCTCAAACCGGAACCCCGCGTATTCAGAGATGTCGCCGCCTGCGCAGAAGTGGCCGCCCTCCCCCCGCACCAGCACGCAGCGCACATCGGCTGACTGCTGGACGCTTTCGAACGCTGCGCGAAGCTGGCGCCACATGGCCCGGCTCATGGCATTGAGCTTGCCGGGGTGGGAAAGGGTCACCAAGGCCAGGGAGCCCTTCACTTCCAGTAAAACGGCTCCAGACATTAAAGGTCAATCAAGTTTGGCGCCGGAGGCTTTCACCACCGCCGACCAGCGTTTGACCTCATTGCTCACAAAGGTGCCGAACTGCTGGGGCGTGAGATTGCCGAAGTCCGCACCGTTGTTAGCCCAGATCGCTTTGAGCTCATCGCTGGTGGCGGCCTTGCGCAGGTCTTCCACGATGCGCCCCTGCACGTCGGTGGGGGTGCCCTTGGGCGTCCACACGCCGTACCAGGTGGTCACGGTGTAGTCGGGCAGGCCGAGTTCGCCCGCGCAGGGCACATCCGGAAACGCTGGATTACGCTTGGTGCCGGACACCATCAGCGCCTTGATGCGGCCCCCCTTGATGTGGTTGGCTGAAGAGCCCAGGCCGTCAAACATCATGTCGACGTTGCCGCCGATCAAATCCTGCAGCGCAGGGCCCGCGCCGCGGTAAGGGATGTGCGTGATGAAGGTCTTGGTCTGCTGCTTGAAAAGCTCACCTGCCAGATGGTGCGAAGTGCCCGCCCCGGCCGAACCGTAGTTGTACTTGCCGGGCGACTTGCGCACGGCTGCAATGTAAGCCTTGAAATCGGCAAACGGCATGTTGCGGGGATTGACTACCAGCACCTGCGGCACGTTGGCCATCAGGGCCAGCGGCACAAAGTCCTTTTCGATGTCGTAGTCCAGCTTGGGGTACATCGAAGGTGCAATCGTATGGTGCACAGCCCCCATGAAGAGTGTGTAGCCGTCGGGCTGGGCCTTGGCGGCGATGCTCGCGCCCAAGGTCCCGCCGGCACCGCCGCGGTTGTCGATGATGAGCTGTTTGCCCGTCAGTTTGGCAAACTGCGCCGACAGGGGGCGCGCAAAAGCATCGGTGCCGCCACCTGCGGGAAACGGCACGATCATCGTTACCGGTTTGGTGGGCCAGCTTGACTGCGCATGCAGCAGGGGTGATGCGGCTGCAGCGCCGGCCGCAGCGATGCGCAGGATGTCGCGCCGGTTGATTGAACTCATGGTTTGTCTCCTTTGATGGGTTTTACTACGGGATGATATTCGGGAAAGATGGCCTTCAACGCAGCACCTCGCTGGCTCCGGCGACCTTGATCAGACGCGCTGCATCTTCGGCCGCCGGGAAACCCCGGGCC
>NZ_JBFUBD010000580.1:0-1357 GCF_056405935.1 Polaromonas sp. P1_E3 | reverse complement strand
CCATAGGGTACTTGACGCGATTGGCGCTGTACAGGTACCAGCTGTAGCTGGCGCCGCGCGAGCAACCGCGCGGCTCGTGGTTGGGCATGTCCCAGCGGGTGCGCGGGTAATCAGTCTGCTGGGTTTCCCAGGTGACGATGCCGCCCTTGACATAAATCTTCCACGAGCACGATCCCGTGCAGTTCACGCCATGGGTGCTGCGCACAATCTTGTCATGTGCCCAGCGGTTGCGGTAGGCGTCTTCCCAGGTTCTGTCTTCGGCAGTGGTGACACCGTGGTCCCCGGAGAAGGACTCCCTGGGGTTGGAAAAGTGGCTCAGTCTATCGAGAAAATGACTCATTGAATTCTCCGTTAAAGCGGTAAAGCGGTAGAGGCGGGCGCAGCGGCGGCTCAGGGGTTTTTGATCTCTGCGCCGCGACGCAGGTAAAACCACCAGTTCAGCACCAGGCACAGGGCATAGAAGATGGCAAAGCCGTACATCGCGTGCTCGGGCGTGCCGGCCTTGATCTGCGCGCCTATGACCACCGGAGCGATGAAGGCACCGTAGGCGGCGATGGCCGATGTCCAGCCCAGCACAGGGCCGGCCTGCTGGCGGTCAAAGATGACGCCGATGGTGCGAAAGGTTGAACCGTTGCCGATGCCGCTGGCCGCAAACAGCACGACGAAAAGCACCATGAAGAGCAGGAAGTACTGTTCGGGCGTGGCCGACTTGTAGGCCAGCAGCATGACGTAGCCCACGGCAGCGGAGGCCGCCACCATGACGGCGGAAATGATCTGCGTCACGATGGAGCCGCCAACCTTGTCCGAGACCCAACCGCCCACGGGCCGGATCAGCGCGCCGACAAAAGGGCCTATCCAGGCAAAGGTCAGTGCCGAGGGCGCATTGGGGTTCTTCAGTGCGTGCTGCATGACGCCTGCTGCGTCAGGCACATGGCTGATGCCGAAAATCACCGTGATGGCCAGCGGCAAGGCCATCGAAAACCCGATGAAGGAGCCGAAGGTCACGATGTACAGCAGCGTAAGAGACCAGGTGTGCTTGTTGCTGAAGATCGCAAACTGCTTGGTGATGTTTTCTTTCATCGTGCCGAAGGCAGTGAGCTTGAGCACCAGCAAGGTGCTTGCCACAATCAAGGGCATGGCGATCCACATGTTGAGCAGACCCAAGCCCGTGGGTTTGGGCAGGTAGAGGTACAGGCCGATGCCTGCCGGCACAAAAGACAGGGTGTAAAGCCAGATGATCTTGAGGAAGGCCGGGATCGTGCCGCCAATGGCGGGCGAGACGGTCTTCAGGTTGTTCATGCCGAAGAAGCAGATGACGGACAGCGGCACCAGCGACAACAGCCAGGCAAAACCGGCG
>NZ_JBFUBD010000579.1:0-1361 GCF_056405935.1 Polaromonas sp. P1_E3 | reverse complement strand
GTCAACAAGTCACAGGCCCTCGTTCGCGCGGCCGTAGAGGCAGGCGTCGGGGTGGATGTTTCCAGCATTCACGAATGGCGCGATGCCATGCATGCAGGAGCGGACTCGGCATATTTGTGTGCGACAGGCCCGGCCAAGACTCAGGCATTCCATGCCGGGCTGGTCGCCAGCAATGGATTGATCTCCATCGACTCCGCAGAAGAGCTGCATGGCTTGATCGATTGCATCGGCCGGAACGACTTCGCGCTGAAGGCGCGTGTGCTCTTGCGCTACCGGCCGACCCATTCCCAGGCGAGCCGCTTTGGAATGGGGCCTGACGACCTGTTGCGATGCATGCGGCAGATTTTGCAGGAGAGTGCCCGGCTGGTGTTCGAGGGGTTTCACTTTCACCTTGGCGGCTATGCGCATGAAACGCGGGCGCAGGCGCTGCGCGAGCTCATTCCCCATGTCGAGGCTGCGCGCGCCATGGGCCTCGAGCCGGGAATCATCGATATTGGCGGCGGGATGCCGATCCAGTACCTGGACAGTGATGGTTACGAGGCATTCCTGCATGAGCAAAACAGCCGGCACTACCGCAACGCGCGCGTACCGGACTCGTTCTATCCCTATGGTGGCCGCCTTGATGCCTTCGAATGGTTGAACTGCTTCCTGGAGTCGCCAGCCCACGGCGATCTGTCGATTGCCCAGTACCTCAGGACTGAGGGCATTGCGCTGGCGATCGAGCCGGGGCGCAGCCTGGCTGACCAGGCGGCGATTTCTGTTTTCAGGGTGACCCGCGTCAAGCGCCTCGCCGGTGGGCATCACGTGATATTTGTCGAAGGCAGCAGTTTCAGCGCCTGTGAGACCTGGTTTGCATCGGAATTCCTGCAGGACCCCCTCCTGGTTTCCATCGCCGCCGCTCGCCAGGTCTGCGGTGTACCTCATTCTTTTCATGCCTATATCGCCGGGCACAGCTGCCTGGACGATGACGTTCTTACCAACCGGCTGATCCGCTTCGACCGAATCCCCTGCGCAGGAGATCTGCTGGTCTATGCCAATACGGGCGGTTACCAGATGGATCTGTTGGAAAACGAGTTTCACCGTCACCCTATGCCCCGCCGGATTGCCGTGCATTGCAATGCAACCGGTGGTTTCGATGTTTCACCTGATGACCCAAGGGAGCAACCGCATGATATTGAACAAAGTGACTGACCTGATCGGCAACACGCCGATTCTTGGATTTCCCATTGCCGGGAAGAACGCAAAACTACTGCTGAAGATTGAGAAAAACAATCCCGGCGGGAGCATCAAGGACCGCATGGCCCGCAACATGGTAGTTGCGGCTCTCAAGGCGGGGCGCCTCAAACCCGGCGGGGTCGTAG
>NZ_JBFUBD010000578.1:0-1362 GCF_056405935.1 Polaromonas sp. P1_E3 | reverse complement strand
GGGTAACTTGGGCCCCGTGAAGGTAACCATAAGTATCCATGAATTGACTGCTGGAAGGCACAAGAAAACGACTGTTTGTGGCGTTTCAACACCGGCGTATCGGTGCGGAAACAGGGACCCATGATGGGTGCGCGCCGAAAGATCTTTCGCTATCTTTTTAATAGCTGCTTGCGCAAGTCCACATTGCCCCGGAGGCACTTTTGGCATTAAAAACAGRCAGGAATTGTCTGAAAAGCAGTTTTCCGGCCCTGCCTGATGTGCAGATGCCCAAAGGGGCATTTCCGGGAGCGATTTCCCGGCAAGAATCATGCTTTAGTCAATAAGGACGGGCGCAACCAGCTATTAAAAAGATAGCAACCAATCCGCAGCGCCTTCCTTGGCGGTATCGCATGACGAGAAGCCAGGAAGGGTTTCCTGTCCTCCACCGCCAGCTTGACGCTTACTCGTCTTCACCCGTGTTGCCGGCTTCGGCGGCGGCCGTCCTCAGGGCATCGACCAGGGCATCGGGGCTGGGGCCGATGCGGGGGTTCGCGGAGCGGTTCACGCCGGCCAGGTAGATCATCGCGCTGCGGTAGGCCTCGTCGATCAGGAAGTTGCCGCCCGAACCGGCTGACCTGATCGTCAGCGTGCCGCCTGTGATGTCATAGCCCTCCTGGCCCGACCAGGCGAAGTAGCTGCCGGGGCTGGTGCCGCTGGCGGCCGTGACGCCCGGCGCACCGGCGCCCGACTGCTGCGCACCGTTGTAGGCCACGCTGGTGTCGGACAGCGCGATCGGCAGCAGGAAGCTGCGCAGCAGCGGGCCGGTCTGGCCCTCGTAAACGCGCCATGTCGCCGTGGAGCCGCCTTGGGTCGCGATGTCCCAGCCGCTGAAAGTGCTGGCCTGCACCATCTGCGCACTGGTCTTACCGGCGCCGCCCGCGCTGGTGGCTTGCCCTGAAGTGCCAATGTCCCAATAGCTGTTGTTCGTCACCGCTGTTCCGGATTGTTCGGCCACCAGCCCACCTGCCATGCCGGTGGCGGTGACCCGGCCAGTGCTGTAGGCGCGCGTGATGGTGCCGTCCAGCGAGCTGCCGACCAGTCCGCCCACCTTGTCGGCGCCGCTCACGGCGCCGCTGGCGTACGCGTCGGTGATGCCGCCCTGGCTGAGTTCGCCCACCAGGCCTCCAACCTCGTCGTTGCCCTGGACCGATGCCGTGCTGTAGACGTTGTTGAAGGTGGTGCAGCAGCCTTGCCCCGCGATGGCGCCTACAAAGTCGGCGCCGGTGATGCTGCCGCCCACCAGTCCGAGGTTCTGGATGCTGGTGCTCTGCGTCAGGCCGAACAGGCCGACGAAGTTGTCGCCCGGGCGGTTGATGAAGAGGT
>NZ_JBFUBD010000577.1:0-1369 GCF_056405935.1 Polaromonas sp. P1_E3 | reverse complement strand
TGCCGAGGTCTCTCGGCGGAATGATCTTCTGGCGCAGGCTGCGGATGTAGACGTTGAACATCTTGTCAAAGCCGATCACCAGCAAGAACCCGGCGGTGTACACCCAGAAGTTGCCGGCCAGTCCCGTGAGCAGGCCGCCGCCCAGCATCACGCTGTACGACACCAGGCCCAGGGTGCGCAGGGAGAGCACGGTGCGGGCGATAAGCAGCAGGATGATGACGGTGGCAATAGCGCCGGCCGTTTGCAGCAACGCGTAATCGCCTGCAGAACGCTGCAGCAGCCCCGTGACCATCGCGGCGGAGGTGGCGAGCGTCACGCCTATAACCAGGTTCACGCCCGCGGCCAGCGCAATGACTTTCTTCAGGCCCGGCAGGTGCAGCACCTGCGAAAACGCCGTGCGGATGGGCCGCAGCCAATGGTCGGGGGCGGGCTCCGGCGCAGCCAGCACAACAGGGTTTCTGCGATGCCACAGGGTCACGGCAGCATCGGCCAGCAAAAACAGCACAGCAGTGGCGGCCACCACCGCCGGCCACGGCATCCAGCGCAGCAGCAGCGACGCCAGCACGGGGCCCAGCACCATGCCGAGTTGATCAGCAATCTGCGCATGGGCCAGCACTTTTTCAAAGCGGTGCTGCCTGAATATCTGCGGCAGCATGACCTCGCGGGCCATCAGGCCCTGGGTCGTCAGCACACCGCAAACCGCCGACAGGGCAACCAGCCAGCCGATGCCGCCCAGCCACTGAAAGGCGGCAACCCCGCCGATACACACCAGCGCGCGATAAAGCTGGCTGATGCGCAGGAGCTTGAGCGGTGATATCCGGTCGCATAACACGCCGCAAACGGGAAAGGCCAGGAAGCGGGGTAGCGTCTCTACCGTGAAGGCGATGCCGGACCAGGCCACGCTGCCCGTGGTTTCGAAAACCACCAGGGGAACCAGGAACAGCAGTATCTGGTCGGCAAGCCTGGAAAGGAACAGGGAGCCATAGAACAACTGGCCGTTAGTGCTTGCAGCGTTGTCGCTCACCCCTGCTCCCGTTCCACTGCGCCTGCAGGCGACGCAGGCACATAGATCTCACTATTATTTTGATAGCGCCTTGCGCTCGTCCTGATTGGGCTGGCGGCATCTTTATGCAAAGAACACCGTCAGGACCGTACCTTGGTGTTCAGCTGCGATCGGCGCCGTCTTCTTCCGGCCAGTCGCGGATGTAGGCCTTGAGCATCTTGTTTTCGAAGTTCTGGCTGTCGACCACGGCTTTGGCCACGTCGTAGAGGCTGATCACGCCCATCATGACCTTCTGGTTCATCACGGGCATGTAACGCGCGTGGCGTTCCAGCATCATGCGGCGGACTTCGTCGAGTTCAGTTTCGG
>NZ_JBFUBD010000576.1:0-1372 GCF_056405935.1 Polaromonas sp. P1_E3 | reverse complement strand
CATCATCATTGATACACCGCCCGCCAGTGAGTGCGCAGATGCACATACTGTAGCTGTCCGGGCGGGCGCCGCGCTGGTTGTAGCGAGACAGAACATGAGCTCGATGCCGCAAATGACCCGTTTCACCCACAGTCTGCGGGAATTCGGGGTAGCGCTGGTTGGCTCCGTGCTTAACGATGCGTGAAGAAGCGGCCCGTCCCGAAGCGGCGGGCGCCCTCGAGTGCCCCGGCTCCCAGCAATCCACCTGCGGCGTCTGCAGCCAGGTCGGACCAGCTGGCTGCGCGGCCCGGCAGGAACGCCTGATGCAATTCGTCCATGATGCCCACCAGGAGGGCGCTCGCTACACACCAAAACACCACCCGCCAGCCGCGCGTGCCGCTTGCCACGCCGCCAGCAGCGCCCAGCATGCCGAAGACGACCAGGTGCGCCAGTTTGTCCCACGGCGAAGGAAACAGCCCGACGGCCACAGGCTGTGCGCCGAGAATGTAAAGCGCTGTGGCCGTCAGGACAACGCTGATCCCGGCCAGAATGCGGAGGGTGCGCTGGAGATTTTCCCGGGTGACGGTATTCAACATGTTTGCGATTTTGTCATGCCATGGGTTGCGGAAGCGAGGCAATGTTGACTTCTTCTTTCGACAGCCCGGCTGACTGGCGCCAACGCTGGTCCTTGCTGGTAGAGAAGATTGAGCGGGTGCAAAGCCCTGCCGACAGCCAGGCACTCCTGGCATCGCTTAGCCATCCCGTGCGCCCACTCGTTCTGGCTTTCGCGAATGCCCACGCGATGAATTCCATGGTGGCGTCTGCTTCATTTTTCGAGGCAATGCGCTCGGCTGATCTGGTGCTCAGGGATGGCTCCGGCATGTCAACGCTTTTTAAATTGCTGCGAATGCAGCCCGGCCTCAACCTCAACGGGACTGACTTCATCCCGCAACTGATCCGGGCTTTCGATGGCCGCAAAATTGCCCTGTTTGGCACGCGCGATCCCTACCTGAGCAAAGGCCGGTTGCGCGTCCAGCAGGAGCTGGCTCCTCACAGCCAGCTCATCGCTACCGATGGTTTCCGGGCTGTTGAGGCGTATGCCTTGCTGGCAGTTGAGCATCGGCCGTCCTTGATTGTTCTTGGCATGGGAATGCCACGGCAGGAGGAAGTGGCAGCCAGGCTGCGCGCTCTGCTGGATTTTCCCTGTCTGATTGTTTGTGGTGGGGCCATCATTGATTTTCTGGGCGGAAAAACGCCGCGTGCACCGCTGTGGATGCAGAAGGCCGGCCTGGAATGGCTGTTTCGCCTGGGACTGGAGCCGCGCCGACTGTTTCAGAGGTATGTGATAGGGAACCCGCTATTTTTAACGAGGGCCTTGCGTCTGGCCTCGCTG
>NZ_JBFUBD010000575.1:0-1383 GCF_056405935.1 Polaromonas sp. P1_E3 | reverse complement strand
GTTGCGGGCCCGTGCCGATTGATATGTTAAGCAGTATTTCGCGCCATTGCCTCCAGGCAGCGCGCGTGAAGGGTCGCAACGTCACCTGCGTGCCGCTCACGTATGGCTTTGGAAAGGTGCGTGGGTAGTTTCCCTCTCTCTGCGACCACCGACAACGCCACAAGAAGCTCTTCCAGGCCTGCGGCCTTGGAAACACTGGCGGCGTCGACCGGCCAGAACAAGCCGAGTAGTCGCGCTTCTGGGTAGTAAAGGGCGCTGACATTTTTACCCCGGCCCTGATACAGGACGATTTGCTGAACCGGAGTCAACCCTGCACGCGGGAATAACGGGATGATCGATTCAACGTTGCGGCGAGAGAGGCCGTGTGCGGCACCGTTTTGGACAGTTACCTTCATTGGCGCGGCTTAAGGTAGGAGATGACCGGCCGATAGGGTGTCCGCGTCGATTGACCTGCTAGACCGAAGTATCCCGGCCACAGTGAGGTCAGTCGAAATTGAGCGGTGGCCGCTGCACTCACGGAGCCAGGTACGCACGTGCTTTCTCCCTGGCCTCGGTTAGTACCTGCGTACTCACGCCGCCAGTCTCCAGGAGTTCTCCCAGCGGGACATACGCAATCTCCTCGAGCGTGGTCATTCCGGCGCGAAGGAGCGACAAGGCCACTGATTCGGGCACGCCAAGCACGGTCACAAACAAAGAGACTGGGTTTTGATCGTCGCCCATGGGTGCTCCTGCGGTATAGCCTGGCCGCTGAAAACCCTGCCAGGTGTTTATTATCAAAAGACTTCTCGTTCATTTTCAGTGTCATTCAGCCCGATGAAAGGGCCCCAACCCCGAAACTGATTCTAGGGAGAGAGTGTGGCCACCGCCTCCTCAATATGAACGAGTGCACGTAAACAGCCGATTCTGTTGTGTTTGACCATCGACGCCTGTAACCCGGTCCGAAAGCCATGGTCATCAAACGCGTCCAGTGTCTTCGCGCCCGCAGTAACTGGCTCGCGTCTTACAGCTGCCAGTTCGATACCCTTACAGAGTAGCTGGTGAAGTCAGGGTGCAATAGTCTTAACCGCTTGTCGGCTGTGTGACAGCCCCCGCCGAGCCCGTGGCATATGCCACTCATCTGTCTCGAAGGGGAATCAACATGTCAACCAAAGAGCGCAAGGAATGGCGCAGAAGCTTCACGGAAACCATCATGAGCCTGGCCGGAGGCACCGTCGATGTGCTCGAGGCGGCAATCTGGGCGATGGAGGCTCAGCATACGCAGGGCCATCGCGATCCGCAAGAGGCGGCTTACGAACAGTTCAAGAACGTTGCGATGCCCATACCGGCAAACCGTAACGGGCCTCCCGAGGAGCCCATGCCCACGCTGGACACGCCCCCCGAATT
>NZ_JBFUBD010000574.1:0-1391 GCF_056405935.1 Polaromonas sp. P1_E3 | reverse complement strand
ATGATGGACAGCGGATCAGCGATATCCGTCCCGCCCCAGCCTGTTCCGGGGTTGGCCACCTGGAAGTAACGGCCCGGCGTGGACTTTCTTCCACGCATCCGGATACCCGAAGGGGGCATGTCAAGACAGCGTCCGGCCTGGTGTTCGGTCAGCACACCCGTGATGTGGTCGTCAACCACCACGACTTCGTCCAGCTTGCCGAACAGCTGCTTCGCAAAAATTCCGATGGTGGCGGAGCCACAACCCACACGCATGCGTTGCTCCTCAATGCCATTCACAACAGGTGCGCGGCCGGCCTGAATCAATACCTGGGAGCCGCCGTCAATCGTGAACTCCACGGCCTGCTTGTTGCCAAGCGCCTTCATCATTTCGACCGTGACCCGGCCCTCTTTCTTGCTGCCACCCGTCAAGTGGTGCACTCCCCCCAGGGACAGCATCTGCGAACCATACTCGGCCGTCGTCACATGCCCGATCACCTCTCCCTTGCAGCGCACGTTGGCCTGCTCTGCCCCCAAAAAGCGGTCGGTATCTATCTTCACCTTGAAGCTGCAGTAGCTGAAGATGCCCTCCGTGACCACAGTCACCACGTCAACACCGGCCGCTTTGGACGAAACAATAAATGGCGCGGGTTTGTAGTCAGGATAGGTTGTTGAAGAACCCACGCCAGTGACAAAGACCTCGTCAGCCAGCAGAAGGTCTCCATTCCACGAGGCTGCTGTTGTGGCGATGTCCCCGGGCGTATCTTCCAGCGCGGAAACCCCGGCAGCTGCGCGCCCTGCAAACGGCACAACATGCGCCGCCTCGCCTGACAACGTACGGCGCAGCAGCAAAACAGGATCCACGCGTACCAGTGTTCCGCCATGGTTTGCATAACGATCGCACGCCCCGCTACGCCCGTCGGAAATCTGGCACAGAACCGGGCAGGCATTGCACTCGATTTTCTCGCTGTTCATCCGCTCGTTTCGAGGCCTGGCCTTTTCCAGAACAGGCGGAAACGTCAAGGCATCCATACCAGGCAGGCCGTCCGTCTTTGTATGTTCAGTCATCACGTTCGCCTTTATTGCCACTCACCATTCCAGGGCGGGATTCACCAATGTAGTGCTTGCTTAATTTATATGTTGCGTTCACTACATATAAAATTCAATGTAGCGCATACCCGGTTCTGGCGCAATAGTATTTACATGGCGCTTTCGGACTTATCAAAAAATGTTGCGTTCACTACATTAATCTGGCACATTGCCGCTATAGACACGTCTTCTGTGGACATCCGCCAGTTCCGGCAGACCGGTCAATTGCCAAAGCAGCCTGCACTCAGAACGTCATCACTCACTCACAACCCTAAAGCCGCAGATAACACCATGAGCGCCTTCAATGAAGAAACCGTGCTGTCC
>NZ_JBFUBD010000573.1:0-1395 GCF_056405935.1 Polaromonas sp. P1_E3 | reverse complement strand
GGCTTACCGCGAGCTGATCGAGCACGAATTGCATGAGCACGAATTCCTTGGTGAACTCGTACGCGGACGCCTGATGTACTACCCCACCGTGACGCGCGAGCGCTTTCGCAACGAGGGCCGCATCACCGAACTCATGCAGTCCGGCAAGCTGTACAGCGACATGGGCTTGCCGGCGATCTCCACGGAAGTGGACCGCCTGATGTTGTGCGGCAGCCCGGACATGCTGCGCGACATCAAGGCCATGCTGGAAGAGCGCGGCTTTGAGGAAGGCAACATGCAACGGGCCGGCCACTTCGTGGTAGAGCGCGCATTTGCCGAGCGTTGAGCGAATCGGGGAAAAACGAGGAACGTTTGCAATGCGAACGTTTCTCACAATCAAACGCAACCAGACCGCGCCAGCAGGGGAATGCTTGAGTTACGGCACACAGCCAGTGACAATGAGTGATCCGCACCACAACGATAAGGAATTCCCATGAAAGGCGACGCAAAAGTCATCGCTCACCTGCAGGCGCAGCTGAAAAACGAGCTGACTGCCATCAACCAGTACTTCCTGCACTACCGGATGTACAAACACTGGGGCCTGGACAAGCTGGCCAAGAAGGAATACGAAGAATCCATCGGCGAGATGAAGCACGCCGACAAGCTCATGGACCGCATCTTCATGCTCGACGGCCTGCCCAATTTGCAGGACCTGGGCAAGCTGATGATCGGCGAAGACGTGGTTGAGGCGCTGAACTGCGACCTGAAAGCTGAAACCGGCGCACAAGCGACCATCAAGGATGGCATTGCCCACTGTGAAAGCGTGCGTGACTACGTCTCACGCGACCTGTTGCAGGAAATCCTGGACGACACCGAAGAGCACATCGATTTCCTGGAAACCCAGATCGAACTGGTCGCCAAGGTGGGCATACAGAACTACCTGCAAAGCCAGATGGGTGAGCTGAGCTGAGCTGAATGCAGTCTTGCCATCTTGAATAGCCAGGCGAAGCGCCTGGCGGGCAATTTAAAACGGGGCTGGCCCCGTTTTTTTGTTTCTGCAGATGGCGCTTCAGCCAGGGCACATCCCACCGCGAGCATCTGCCAGACCTTGGCGCCCGGAATTTTGCGTTTTTGCGACAAACGGGCTGTTTTTGGCGCGTGTTCTGGTGCAATCAGATACAACAGATTACGAATCATTATCATTTGATATACACTTCGGGCGAACTTTACGAGCCAGCCAACTCGTGCCCCAAGGCATTTCGAGCCAGCCAAGCTTTTTCCTGAACCCGGTCCGCCGCCTGCAAGGCAGGACCCTGCTTGGAGGCCATCTTGGCACACCCTTCTGCTCGCGCCGCGCGCCCTGCGCGCAACAAAAAATCCCGGAACGCAGGCGCTGAAACTTTCGCTCCCCTTACC
>NZ_JBFUBD010000572.1:0-1396 GCF_056405935.1 Polaromonas sp. P1_E3 | reverse complement strand
GTTGGTGAGGTACCAGACGACACGGCCGTCGGGATGAACGGTTTTCTCGCTCTTTTCGAGGATGGGTTTTCCTGTGCGGATGATCTCCTCTTCGTCGTGGCTGAATTCGCTGGCCCTGTCTTGGCCGTAAATGTCTGCATCGGTTTTGCCGATCACGTATTTTTCAAATGCCTCCACACTGGCCAGGTGGGGTGKAAGTGCCAGGTCCGGATGTGCTGCGCGGTAGCGGCTGATCGATAGCCGCAGGAGGTTCTGCACCTCCGAACGGCTGACCTTGACCAGGCGTGATTGCAGGTCTTTGAAAAAGATGGAGTCTGGCGAGCTCTCCATGAGCGTCGTCAGCAGGTCATGGTGATACGCCAGCGCCGCTTCGGTCTGCTTCAGGGCGGTAATGTCCTTGGAGATGCCGAAGGTGCCAACGATGACTCCGGCCTTGTTGCGCAGTGGCATTTTGGTGCTCAGCTTCCAGGATGCATCGCGCCCATCCTTCCAGGTTTCTTTCTCCACTTTTCCAATGATCGGCCGGCCTGTGCGCAGGATTTGCTGTTCATCCTCGTAGGCGGGGCGTGCATGCTCTTCGGAAAAATAATCGTGGTCCGTCTTTCCCACCAGTTCCTCCGGTGACGAGACCCCAAATTGCAGCGCCTGTGCCTTGCTGCATTTGAGAAAACGGGACTGCGCATCCTTGAAATAAATGTGGTCGGGAGCGTTATCGAGAAGTGAGCGCAACAAATCCTGCTCGTTGATCTGGGAGGCATCTACAGGGTTCGCCGTAGCGTCCGGCTCGGAGCTCACGCGTTGATGCAGTTCCCTGAAATTCTGCAAATGCCACTTCTCTGTCAGGGAGCAGGCCAACTGGATGATTTCTACGGGGTCAAGCGGCGTCCTGGTCACCAGCCACCTGCTGTTCATTGCCACCATGGTTGCGAATAGCGCATCAGAGAAATCGCGTTGATCCACGCAAAACACGATCTGGACTGCCGGATCAAGGGCCCATATTTGAAGGGCTAATTCGAGCGTTTTCCCTCCCGCCATGCGGGAAACCCCAATGAAGGCCAATGCGTAGGGTCGCGACGCCAGAAGCGACTGCTGCACCAGGGCAAGTCCTTCGTGTCCGTCGCGGGCATCGTCCAGTTCGAACTTCCCGCGCGCAGCCGTATCCACGGCAAGGGCGTTTTGAACGGCATCCGCAAGGCCGTGGCTGCTGTCCACAACAAGGATTCGGTCCTTGTTATGGGTAGATCCTGTTTCCATAGTGGGCGCCTCGGGTAAACGGCAAGATACGGGGCAACGGCATTCAGCCAGTGTTTATGCCCGTCGCAGGGCCAACATTACGCGGAATGTCGTGCCTTGACCAGCGGCACTTTCCCCCTCCAGTCGTCCATGTGTTTTCACG
>NZ_JBFUBD010000571.1:0-1397 GCF_056405935.1 Polaromonas sp. P1_E3 | reverse complement strand
GGGCCTGCGCCCTGCCCGTCGACGGCCGACCCGCATGGCCGGCCGGGGTTGCAGTTACTTCTTCGCGGCCGGCTTGGCAGCAGGCGCCAAAGGAATGGCCTTGCTCACGTCCCGGGTGGCCAGGCCAAGCGGGGGAACCATATCAATGACTTCCTGCTTGCCGTTCTTGACTTCCACCATGAAGCTCATGCGGTCGAGGTCGCCCTTGTTGTCGAACTCGGTGTACATCAGCGCGCCGGGGTATTTGTCGGTGTTGACCTTCAGGCCCTTCATGGCCGCGGCCACGGCTTTGCGGTCCAGCTTGCCGGCTTTTTCAATTGCGGCCTTGAGCACATAGACACCGGAGTAGCCTTTCATGCCGTTGTGGTCAGAGATGTACTTGTAGTCCTTCTCGAACTTGGCCTTGAAGGCACGGATGGCGGGTACCGGGGCGTCCACTGTCAAACCCACGTGGGCAATTGCGCCATTGGCAGCCTCGCCGGCCAGCTCAATGACCTTCTGGCCGGTCAAGGTGGTTTCGCCAATGATGGGCTTGTTCCAGCCCTGCTTGCGCAGCTCGCGCAGCAAGCGTGCCGATTCTTCTTCGTTTGAATAGGCGAACACGCCATCCGCATTGCTTTGCTTGGCACGCAGCACCGCGGCAGAGAAGTCGACCTGGCCGGGTTCGGTAGAGATTTCGCTCAGGATTTTGGTCGGCGAATTGGCGAGGGCCTTCCTGATCGAGTCCAYGCCGCCCTTGCCAAAATCGTTGTTCACGTAAATGACGGCAATGCTTTTGAGCTTGGCCTGGTCACTGATGTAGCGTGCCACCTTGGGCATGGCAGTGGCTTGCGTGAAGCTGGTGCGAAACACGTAAGGGTTGCCCTGCTCGGTGATGCCGGCCGCTTCGCCGCCGGTGAAGTTGGGCACCTCGGCGCGCCGTGACTCGGCCATGCTGACCATGATGGAGCCGGAAAACACCGGGCCAAAGATGGCAAACACGTCATCATCGATGGCTTTTTGCGTCAGTCCCTTTGCCACGCCGGCATTGCTTTGCGTATCAGCGGTGGTGGTCTGGATTTTTTTCCCCAGGATGCCGCCGTTGGCATTGATTTCCCTGACGGCGAGCTCCACGCCGTTCTTGAAGTTGGTGCCCGCCGTGGCGCCGCCGCCGGACAGCTCGACAATATTGGCGATCTTGATGACGTCTTGCGCAAAACCGGCGCTGGCGCTTACTGCCAAAGCGCAGGCAGCTATTAATTTAAGAGCGAATCGTTTTTTCATGGTTGTCTCCTCTGGGGTTAAAAAATCAAGGCGATGAGAGTCGTGCTTCCCCGACTCCTGGGATGGGAACATTGACAGATGGCGCGGTCTGAAAGGAGCGCATGGTTTCACCGGCCATTGCGGCGGGGTACAGG
>NZ_JBFUBD010000570.1:0-1402 GCF_056405935.1 Polaromonas sp. P1_E3 | reverse complement strand
TGACATCGCTGAGCTCGGTCGGCTGCAGGGCGGGGACTTTCTGGAGGACGGGAAGGCGCATGTTTGGCTCAGGGCGAGTTATTGATTAAAAACATACATGTTATGTATGATGTATTACGTAAATATCAAATAGATAACGATAACAATCTCTTATCGTTGGTAAATATAGCCACTGGAGCCAAGTCATGCAATCGAAAAGTACGAGAGGTGTTCAACAGGAGGAGGTATGGGCCGCAGCGGATGCCCTGATCGCCGCCGGCGAGCGGCCGACGATTGAACGGGTACGCCTCAAAATCGGGCGCGGCTCACCAAATACCGTCAGTCCCATGCTGGAGGCCTGGTTTGCCACTCTTGGGCCGCGGCTCGGGGTTGCGCTTGCAGGCGCCCAGGCAGAGGAGGGTGCGCCCAAGGAGCTGCGCCAGGCGCTGGACAAAGTCTGGGCCGCAGCTGTGGCATCCGCGCGTGATGAAGCAGATAGGGCGCTCAAACCCGAGCGCGATGGGCTTGCCCAGCAAGGTCAGAAACTGGATATCGCGCGTCAGGAGCTCCTTCAGCGGGAAGCTGCACTCAACGAACGGGGCATCGCCTTGGAACATGCCCTGGAGTTGGCCAAGTCCCAGTTACGGGATCAGACCGCCCAGCTTGAAAAGGCCGGTCGCGACCTCGAACAGGCCCGCAGCAGCCTCGCCAACCAGGTTCAGGGGCGCGATGCGGACAGGCGGCAGTTTGATGACCAACTGCGTGCACTCGCTGAGGAGCGTCAACGCACCGAGCAGCGCGCATCGGCTAACGAGAAGCGCCTACTGGAAGAGGTGGATCGCGCTCGCCAAGAGGCTAAGCAATCATCTCGAGCGCTGGAAGATGCTCGCCAGAAGCACTCCACCCAGAAGGAATACCTTGAGCGCACGAGCGCTGAACTGGGCACTCGCGTGCACGAGACCCAATTGGAACTTGTCACACTGAGGGGACTACTGCAGGGTGCGGAAGACCGCGTGAAAGGACTGGAGAGCGCACTTACAGCTGCCGCTCTGGATTCCCGGCGCACCGCTAAACGCCTCCCCACCAGGTCCACCGCCGGCGACCGACGTACCGCTGGCGCAGCGAAGCGGATGCCGTAGCAATGGCCTTGTCACACCCTTATTGGTCGCAGCGTTTCGCGGAAGTCAATGCGAAGCGCATGGCCACCATGCTGGAAGTCCTCAAGGTGCGCTTGCTCCCTTCTTTTGGCGACATCGACGAAGAGGCGAATGCGAAGGTAGATGAGGCATGGGAGGCGATATCTTCCATGCCCGTGGGCGAGTACGGGCCACTCATTGATGAGTCAGAAGCCGCTGAGATGGCTCAAGACGCCGGCCGGGAACACTACTCGGCAATGTCGGACGCCAGGCAGACGCTAATTAAC
>NZ_JBFUBD010000569.1:0-1405 GCF_056405935.1 Polaromonas sp. P1_E3 | reverse complement strand
GTGCCGGCCTTTCCGTCCTCGGTGCATGAGCCGGGGCAGACCCGTCACGGCCGAACGGCGTATCGCTTCTCGGTGGCCTGACTTCCAGCCCGGTTTGCGGGGGAACCGGGCATAAAAAAGCCCGGCGCCTTGAGGGGCCGGGCTTTTGCTTTTTTTACTTCAAAAAGCTTTGAGGGAAAAGCCGCTTACAGCGTGTCGATAAAGCTGCGCAACTTGTCCGAACGCGAGGGGTGCTTGAGCTTGCGCAGCGCCTTGGCTTCGATCTGGCGAATGCGCTCGCGCGTCACGTCGAACTGCTTGCCGACTTCTTCCAGCGTGTGGTCGGTGGACATTTCGATACCGAAGCGCATGCGCAACACCTTGGCTTCGCGCGGCGTCAGGCTGTCGAGGATGTCCTTGACCACGTCGCGCAGGCCGGCCTGCATCGCGGCTTCCAGCGGCGCGGTGTTGGCGCTGTCTTCGATGAAGTCGCCCAGGTGGGAATCGTCATCATCGCCGATCGGCGTTTCCATCGAGATCGGCTCTTTCGCGATCTTCATGATCTTGCGGATCTTGTCTTCAGGAATCTCCATCTTGGCGGCCAGGATGCTGGCGTCCGGCTCAAAGCCGAATTCCTGCAAGTGCTGGCGCGACAAGCGGTTCATCTTGTTGATGGTCTCGATCATGTGCACCGGGATGCGGATGGTGCGCGCCTGGTCGGCGATGGAGCGCGTGATCGCCTGGCGGATCCACCAGGTGGCGTAGGTCGAGAACTTGTAGCCGCGGCGGTATTCGAACTTGTCGACGGCCTTCATCAAGCCGATGTTCCCTTCCTGGATCAAGTCGAGGAACTGCAGGCCGCGGTTGGTGTACTTCTTGGCGATCGAGATCACCAGGCGCAAGTTGGCCTCGATCATCTCTTTCTTGGCGTCGCGCGAATTGGACTCGCCTTCATTCATGCGCTTGTTGATGTCCTTGAGCTGGGCCAGCGGCACCACCACGCGGGCCTGCAGTTCGGCCAGCTTGGTCTGCAGTTCCTGGATGGGCGGCACGTTACGTGCCATCACCACCGACCAGGGCTTGCCGGATGCGACCTGCTTTTCAACCCATTTCAGGTTGAGCAGGTTGGGCGGGAAGTCCTTGATGAAGACTTCCTGCGGCATGCCGCACTTCTCGACGATGATGCGGCGCAGCTCGCGCTCTTTCTTGCGCACGTCGAGCACCTGGCCGCGCAGCATGTCGCACAGCTTTTCAATGGTCTTGGCGGTGAAGCGCACGGTCATCAGCTCGTCGCTCAGGGCTTTTTGCGCCTTCACGTAGGTGGGCGTGCCGTAGCCTTCCTTGTCGTAGGTCTTGTGGACCTTCTCGAACAGGGTCGCGATCTTGTCGAAACGGCTAAGCGCTTCTTTCTTGAGCTCTTCAAGCT
>NZ_JBFUBD010000568.1:0-1411 GCF_056405935.1 Polaromonas sp. P1_E3 | reverse complement strand
GAGACAATACACCCATGAGCGAAGTTATTTCCCCACCTATTCCCGTTAACTCCAAGCCCGCGCCGCGCGTGGGATTTGTCAGTCTGGGCTGCCCCAAGGCCCTGACCGATTCCGAGTTGATCCTCACGCAATTGAGTGCCGAGGGCTACCAGACGTCCAAAACTTTTGAAGGCGCCGACCTGGTGATCGTCAACACCTGCGGTTTCATAGACGATGCGGTCAAGGAGAGCCTGGACACCATTGGCGAGGCGCTGGCCGAAAACGGCAAGGTCATCGTCACGGGTTGCCTCGGCGCCAAGGCAGGCGAGGGCGGCGGTAACCTGGTGCGCCAGATGCACCCTAGTGTTTTGGCCGTTACAGGCCCGCACGCCACTCAGGAGGTCATGGATGCGGTGCACCTGAATCTGCCCAAGCCGCATGACCCGTTTGTGGACCTGGTGCCCAACGCCTTCGGCATTGCCGGCATCAAGCTCACGCCCAAACATTACGCCTACCTGAAGATCAGCGAAGGCTGCAACCACCGCTGCACGTTCTGCATCATTCCGTCCATGCGGGGCGATCTGGTGTCACGGCCCATCGGTGATGTGCTCAATGAGGCGCGCGCACTGTTTGAGGGCGGCGTGAAGGAGTTGCTGGTGATCAGCCAGGACACCTCGGCCTACGGCGTGGACGTGAAATACCGCACCGGCTTCTGGGACGGCAAGCCCGTCAAGACGCGCATGCTGGAACTGGTGCAGGCGCTGGGCGAAATTGCCGAGCCTTATGGCGCCTGGGTGCGCTTGCATTACGTCTACCCGTACCCAAGTGTGGATGAAGTGCTGCCGCTGATGGCGACCGGCAAGGTGTTGCCTTACCTGGACGTGCCGCTGCAGCACAGCCACCCCGATGTGCTCAAGCGCATGAAGCGGCCAGCCAGCGGTGAAAAGAATCTTGAACGCATTGCGCGCTGGCGCGAAATCTGCCCCGAAATTGTGATTCGCAGCACCTTTATTGCCGGTTTTCCCGGTGAGACGGAAGCGGAATTCGACCACCTGCTCGACTTCATGCGCGAAGCCAAAATCGACCGAGCGGGCTGCTTCGCCTACAGCGCGGTAGAAGGTGCGACGGCCAACGATATTCCCGGCATGCTGCCGATCGAATTGCGTGAAGAGCGCCGCGCCCGCTTCATGGCCGTGGCCGAGGCGGTTTCCAGCCAGAAGCTGCAGCAGCGTATAGGCGCGACCATGCAGGTGTTGGTGGATTCGGCGCCCGCGCTGGGCCGCAAGGGCGGCACGGGGCGTTCCTATGCAGATGCGCCCGAGATCGACGGCGTGGTCAAGCTGCTGCCGCCCGAGAAAATCAGCAAGACACTGAAAGTGGGCGAATTTACCCGGGCCCGCATCGTCGGAACGCAGGGCCACGACCTGGTTGC
>NZ_JBFUBD010000567.1:0-1415 GCF_056405935.1 Polaromonas sp. P1_E3 | reverse complement strand
GGCTGACCTCGGCCAGGCCAAACGCATCGAAGTGGGCAAAGAAAACACCATCATCATCGACGGTTCCGGCGCCGCTGCCGACATCGAAGCACGCGTCAAGCAAGTGCGCGTCCAGATCGAAGAAGCGACCAGCGACTACGACCGTGAAAAACTGCAAGAGCGCGTGGCCAAGCTGGCCGGCGGTGTTGCCGTGATCAAGGTCGGCGCTGCCACCGAAGTCGAAATGAAGGAAAAGAAAGCCCGCGTGGAAGACGCACTGCACGCTACCCGCGCTGCCGTGGAAGAAGGCATTGTGGCCGGCGGCGGCGTGGCCCTGCTGCGTGCCAAGCAAGCTGCAGGCAAGATCGCTGGCGACAATCCTGACCAGGACGCCGGTATCAAGCTGGTGCTGCGCGCCATCGAAGCTCCCCTGCGCGAGATCGTTTACAACGCAGGCGGCGAAGCCTCTGTGGTGGTGAACGCGGTTCTGGCCGGCAAGGGCAACTACGGCTTCAATGCCGCCAACGACACCTACGGCGACATGATCGAAATGGGTATCCTGGATCCCACGAAGGTCACCCGCACCGCACTGCAGAACGCAGCCTCCGTCGCATCCCTGATGCTGACGACTGAAGCCATGATTGCCGAAGCTCCGAAGGAAGAGTCCGGCGCTGGCGGCGGCATGCCAGGCGGCATGGGTGGTATGGGCGGCATGGGCGACATGGGCATGTAATGCCTGCCTGAGCTCACGCTCCGAAAAAAGGGCCGCGAAAGCGGCCCTTTTTTTTATTGCCGCTTCGTTTTGTACGAAAAATGTTTACACACGGCAAAGCCCTTCGTCGACCGCACCACAGTCTCTTCACAAAAATGGGAAGGAAGATGCTGCATGCTGGCGCTAGCCGCTACCATGATTTCTCATGAGCCACCGCATGACTTTCTTCACCCCGCGCGATGCCGCAAATACCACCCAAAAACTATTCATGGCGGCCGTCCTTGCGGCCTCTTCAGCCCATGTCTTTGCGCAACAGGCTGGCACCTGGTCCATCTCGGCCGGGTTCACGCGCATTGCGCCCTCGGTAGACAGCGGCAGCCTTTCGGCACCCTCCGGGGCAGGCGTTATTCCAGACGCCAAGGTCGACGTCAGCAACAGCACCCGGTTAACGGCCGCAGTGAATTACATGGTCACCGATCACGTCAGCCTGCATCTGCCCTTGGGTTTGGGTTTCAGGCATGACGTCAGCGGCGCAGGCGTGCTCGCCGGTGTCGGCAAGGTGGCCGAGACCCGGGCCCTGCCCATCACGCTGATCGCCCAATACCGGTTTCTTGACGTGGACGCCCGGTTTCGGCCCTATCTGGGGGCCGGCCTTTCCTATGTGAAGTTCTACAGGGAACGCGGCTCGGCCATGCTGACCGCGTTGACCAACCCAGGGGGCCCC
>NZ_JBFUBD010000566.1:0-1416 GCF_056405935.1 Polaromonas sp. P1_E3 | reverse complement strand
GCCTCGAGCGGCGGCAAGCCCTCTTCAGTCATGATGCGTTCGACGTTCTCGACGACCACAATCGCATCGTCGACCACGATACCAATCACCAGCACCATGCCGAACATGGTCAGAACATTGATCGAGAAACCGAGCATCAGCAAGGTGGCAAACGTTCCCAGCAATGCAATCGGCACGACGATGGTCGGGATGATGGTGTAGCGCCAGTTCTGCAGGAACAGGAACATGACCAGGAACACCAGGGCCACGGCTTCAAACAGCGTTTCGGCCACCTGGGAAATCGAAATCTTGACGAAGCGTGAGCTGTCGTAAGGGATGTTCCACTTCATGCCTTGCGGAAAATAGCGCTCGAGTTCGGTCATTTTGGTTCGGACCGCCTTGGCAGCAGCGAGAGCGTTGCCACTGGGTGCCAGCTGAACACCAATACCGATTGCTGTCTTGCCGTTCAGCCGCGCCGACGTGGCATAAGTCTGGCCGCCAAGCTCAATGCGGGCGACGTCTTTGAGCCGCACCGACGACCCGTCGGTGTTGGCGCGAAGAACGATATTGCCAAACTGCTCGACATTGGCCAGCTGACCATTGACCACCACAGTGGCAGCAATCCCCTGGCCGGCCAYATTGGGGCGATCGCCGATGCTGCCGGCCGACACCTGGGCATTTTGCGCGCGGATGGCGTTGTTAACGTCATTTGCCGACAGGCTGAAACCCGTGAGCTTGGCCGGGTCCAGCCAGATGCGCATGGCACGCTCACTGCCGAAGAGCTGGGCCTGGCCGATTCCTTTGACACGCTGGATCTCGGGCACGATGTTGCGCGAAGCGTAATCACCGAGCGCGACGGGGTCGTGCGCGGGATTGTCGGACGACAACATGATGAACAGCAGGAAATTGGAGCGTGATTTGTCGACGCGAACGCCCTGCTGCGTGACAGCGGCGGGCAGCCGCGGTGAGGCGCGCGACAGGCGGTTCTGCACATCCACCTGCGCGAGATCGGGGTTGGTGCCGGGCTCGAAGCTCAGCGTGATGCTGCCGGAGCCGWCGGCCTGCGCCACCGACTCCATGTAGATCAGGCCGGGTGAACCGTTCATTTCTCGCTCGATCACCGACAACACGCTGTCTTCGAGCGTCTGGGCAGAGGCGCCCGGATAGGCGGTGTTGACGACAATCGAAGGCGGCGCGACGGGCGGGTACTGGGCAATCGGCAGCTGCGTGATCGCCACACCGCCGACCACCAGGATGAACAACGCGATCACCCAGGCAAAGATCGGCCGATCAATAAAAAACTTGGCCATGTAGTTGGCTCCTTACTTCGCTGCCGCAGAAGCAGCGGAGGCAGCGGGTGCGGCGGCTTGTGCGCCAGAGGCGGCGGCTGCGGGGGCCGAAGCTGCATCCGCCGGCTTCGCGCCGGCAGGCTGCCAT
>NZ_JBFUBD010000565.1:0-1431 GCF_056405935.1 Polaromonas sp. P1_E3 | reverse complement strand
GGCTTCAGCCATGGTGCTCTTTCGGGTGGGGGGAAGGTTGGATAGAGGATTCGACGCGCCGGGTTGCCGGTGACCAGCGGATTATAGGGAGCCCCCACGCTCCCCCACTTTGTGTGGGTCGCTGCCCCCCGAGGGGGCCGTCCGCCTGTGGCCCGGCAAAGCCGGTTCCACGGCTCATGCTGGCTTGAAGATTCAGTGATGTAACCAGCGAGGCGGTATTTCACCAGTGGGGGCCGCGGGTCCGGCTTTGCCGGCCCCAGGCGCCGCCCCCTGGAAKGGGGAGCAGGCTACATGCAAWGAGCCTGAACAGGGGTGATTACATCTCCAGCAACGGCAGCAGGCCGCCGCGGCTGTCCAGGGCCATGAGGTCATCGCAGCCGCCGACATGGGTGTCGCCGATAAAAATCTGCGGCACGGTGCGCCGGCCGGTGATGTCCATCATTTTCTGGCGTTCGCCGGGCACCATGTCCACACGGACTTCATCGAGCTCGGTGACGCCGCGCTGCTTCAGTATCTGCTTGGCCTGGATGCAATAAGGGCACGTGCCGGTGGTGTAAATCTTGACGGTTTGCATGGTTTCCTCCGGAGGAGCTGTTCTACGCGCAGCGCAGGAAAATTGGATGGTCAGGCCGAAGCCCGGGCCCAAAACCCGGTCAACGCCGAAGCGTTGCAGCTTTCATGCCTGCCCAAAACCGGATCAGGAAAATCTGAAACTGGTCAGGCCTTCTCAAGCGGAAGGTTAGCCTCTTTCCACGTTTTCAGCCCGCCGCCCAGTGATTGGGCCTGCTCGTAGCCGAGTTTTTTGGCCACAGCAACAGCCCGGCCGGCACGCGCACCGCTGGCGCACACCAGGATCAGCGGCAGGCCCTTGTTTTTGACAGCACCGGGGAGTTTGTCTTCCAGCTCGCTGAAAGGCACATTTTTGGCACCTGTGACGTGGCCTGCGGCAAATTCGTCCGGTTCGCTGACATCGATTACCACGGCTTTTTCACGGTTGATCAGTTGCACAGCACCGCTGGCCGTGAGCGCGCCGGCGTTCATGCCACTGGCAATCATGGGCCAAACGAGCATGCCGCCCGAGGCGACCGCTATCGAAATCAGCATCCAGTTATCGATCAGAAATTTCACGTTGTACCCTTTGTGTGTCTTGGAGCGCTTTTTCAGCGAACCCATGATTTTAGAATGGAGGGGCCCGAATACCCAGCCTGCGGCGCCCTATCCCCTCTTTTTTATCTTTTGCCCTCATCCCTCTCACCCTTTCCCACCCCCTCTGACACCTTCTGACCATGTACAAACTCGTGCTCATCCGCCACGGCGAATCGACCTGGAACCTGGAAAACCGCTTCACCGGCTGGACCGATGTTGACCTCACGGAAACCGGCATCGCACAGGCCAAAAACGCCGGCAAACTGCTCAAAAGCGAAGGCTATG
>NZ_JBFUBD010000564.1:0-1431 GCF_056405935.1 Polaromonas sp. P1_E3 | reverse complement strand
GCGTAAACCAGGCGCCCACCGGGCTTTAACAGCCGCGCCGCGCTCTGCAAAATCGCAGTTTGCTTGGCCTTGAGCTCTTCAATCGCCTTGGGCGTTTGCCGCCATTTCAGGTCGGGATTGCGCCGCAAGGTGCCCAAGCCCGAGCACGGGGCGTCGACCAGCACACGGTCAATCTTGCCGGCCAGGCGCTTGATGCGGTCATCACGCTCATGGGCAATGGCCACCGGATGAACATTGGACAGACCGCTGCGCGCCAGCCGCGGCTTGAGCGCGTCCAGCCGGTGAGCTGACGTATCAAACGCATAAAGGCGCCCCGTAGTACGCATGGACGCACCCAAGGCCAGAGTCTTGCCGCCCGCACCGGCACAAAAATCGACCACCATCTCACCTCGTTTGGCATCCACCAACAGGGCCAGCAACTGTGAGCCTTCGTCCTGCACCTCAATGGCGCCGCGCGTGAAAGCATCCAGTTTGCCCAGTTGAGGCTTGCCGTCGGCAATGCGCAGGCCCCAGGGCGAATACGGTGTTGCTACGGTTTTGATAGCTGCCTTCGCAAGCTCCTTTTGGACTTCGGCCCGCTTGTCCTTGAGCGTGTTGACGCGCAAGTCAAGTCCGGCCGGTGCGTTCAGGCTTTCGACCAGCGGCCAGAAATCATCACCCAACTGCTCTTTCAGCGGCTCCACCAGCCACTGCGGCAGGTTGTGGCGGTGCAGTTCCATCAAATCTGATGGCTTGACCTGGTCGCAGCGCGCCAGCCAGTCTTTCTCCTGGTCGGTCAATGCGCCCAGTAGAAAGTCGCGGTCCGCCGCAAAACCAAGAATGGCAAGGCGCCGCTCCGGTGCGCCGCTGCCATGTTGAGCAAGATAGGTATAAAGATTTTTCTTGCGCAGAACGCCGTAAATCGTTTCCGCCACGGTGGCGCGTTCGCGGGGGCCGAGGCGGTAGTCGCGGAAATAGCGCGACACCACCATGTCGGCGGGATGATCAAATTTGAGGACCTGCTTGAGAAGCTCGGAACAACTGTCTAGTAAGGCTTTAGGATGCATAGCCCCCATTGTCCCACTGCGCTCTCGCAGAATGCTTGAAAGCCCTTTACAGGCCATCGCTACCATGCCCAACATCCCTGAAGAAGCACTGCCGCCGCTGATCGAAACCCCGCCGGGCATTTACCGCCACTACAAAGACAGGCTCTATGAGGTGATCGGGACTGTGCGCCACAGCGAAAGCATGGAGTCCATGACGCTCTACCGAGTGCTCGGCGAAGAAAACCTGTGGGTGCGGCCTGCGGCGATGTTCAATGAAGAGGTCTTGGTGGACGGCGTGAAAAGGCCGCGTTTCGCGCGGGAACCCGATTAAGGGACACGGAGCCCCTACAGGAAACACCGGCCGCAGCGCCGGGCCGCCCCAAGCAAGGCCAGCCCCCTCGGGGGG
>NZ_JBFUBD010000563.1:0-1434 GCF_056405935.1 Polaromonas sp. P1_E3 | reverse complement strand
ACCATTTCCTTGTGGCCTTGAGATACGGCAATATCTAAAGGTGCTATTCCCTGAATTTGCTTAATGTCCAGGTCGGGATTGAGCCCGTTGGCAAATAGAAAATCGGCGCTGGCGGTATCCCCTAGATGGGCAACCCAATGGATCAAGCCATACCCGTTATCATTTTTCTCATTAATATCCGCACCATGCGCCAGTAGCTCAGCCATCCTGGTCTTATTGTCATTTGCTACGGCACTCTGCAGCTCCTCGAATGCAGATGTCATTCTTGTCCTAAAGTAAATTTATTGGAATGAGTGATTCGCTGCTGTCATTGAATCGATTACTGTCAGGAGACCGGCGAACAAACGTGGGGCTTGCCAACACTTTTACAGCCTCGCCATAGGGCAGTCTACCAATGGATAACCCAATCGTCTTCGGTAGATAAAGAATGAAATTGACCCATTAAGATCACGCGATGCAAATTTTTACCCTGCTTCCCTGGTCCGACTGGATGGCCATTGTCTGGTTCTTTGGCGGCTGGATGGGCTATGCCTGGTTTGCCCGGCACTATGGTGTAAAACGGTCTTCGCTGCTACGCACCACCAACCGTTACCGGCACCACTGGCTGATGCAGGCCACCTCGCGCGACCCGCGTGTGATCGACGGCGTCATCACGCAGAACCTCTCCAGCACGCCGGCGTTCTTTTCGTCGACCACGATCATCATCATCGGCGGATTGTTCGCGCTGCTGGGCACCACCGACAAGGCGGCCGAACTGGTGCGCGAAATCCCTTTTGCCGTGCGCACCTCGGTACTGATTTTCGACCTCAAGGTGTTGCTGATGGTGGCGGTGTTTGTTTATGCGTTTTTCCGCTTCAGCTGGTCCATGCGCCAATACACCTTTGTCGCCCTGCTTATCGGCTCCATGCCGTCGCCGCAGGAGTTCGAGGTGGGCAAGTTCGACCGTGAAGCGTTTGCCACACGCGCCAGCCGCATGGTGAGCCTGGCGGCTGAAACCTTTAACGACGGGCTGCGGGCCTACTACTTCAGCTTCGGCATCATGGCCTGGTTTTTTTCCACCTTTGCGTTTGCGCTGGCCACTGCCGTGGTGGTGCTGATTTTGTACAACCGCGAGTTCAACTCGGATGTGCTGGACGTGTTGCGCGAATAATCGCGTATGGTTGCAAACAGCCTGATATTGCTTCTCAGGGCCGGCCGACCGGCAGGTCGCGCGCCAGGCGGACCCCGCTGAACTGCCAGCGCGCATCAGGCGGGAAAAAATTTCGGTAGCTGGCGCGTATGTGGCTTTGCGGCGTGGCGCACGAGCCGCCGCGCAGCACAAACTGGTTGCACATGAACTTGCCGTTGTATTCGCCCACCAGGCCTTCCCACGGCTTGTAGCCGGGATAGGGGTTGTAGTTGGACTGCGTCCATTCCCAGACGTCACCAAACATC
>NZ_JBFUBD010000562.1:0-1449 GCF_056405935.1 Polaromonas sp. P1_E3 | reverse complement strand
GCGGCAGGATCAGAAACAGCAAGACAAACGTCAGCGCTACCGTGATCAGCGTGTAGCGTACCCACGGGGATTCGGTCGTACCGGACGCGACACGGCGAACAGGTTGATTCAAGGGGCCGCTCATGCTGGGGCTCCCGCGTTGCGCCGCTGCCATGCTTGTAATCCGTTGATGACCAGCAAGAGCACGAACGACACCAGCAGCATCACCACCGCCACCGCAGTCGCACCGGCATAGTCATATTGCTCCAGCTTGCCGATGATGATGAGGGGTGTGATTTCAGAAACCATGGGCATGTTGCCGGCGATGAAAATGACCGAACCGTATTCCCCAATTGCCCGCGCAAAAGCCATCGCGAAGCCGGTCAGCAAGGCCGGCGTGATGTGCGGCAGGATGACCTTGGTAAAAATCTGCAGGCGTGTGGCGCCCAGCGAGGTGGCGGCTTCTTCGAGTTCTTTCTCGGCGTCTTCCAGCACCGGCTGCACCGTGCGCACCACAAACGGCAGGCCGATGAAGATCAGCGCAATCACCACACCGGCGGGCGTGAACGCCAGCTTGATGCCCATGGGCTCAAGGTACTGGCCGATCCAGCCGTTGCCGGCCAGCAAGGCCGTGAGCGAAATTCCGGCCACGGCCGTCGGCAGCGCAAAGGGCAAGTCCACCAGCGCGTCGACGATCTTTTTGCCCGGGAATTTGTAGCGCACCAGCACCCAGGCCAGCAGCAGACCAAACACCAGGTTCACCAATGCGGCGATCAGCGATGCGCCGAACGTGAGGCGATAAGACGCCAGCACGCGCGGCGACGTGACTGCGGTGACGAACTGGTCCCAGCTCAGCGTGAAGGTTTTGAAAAACAGCGCCGAGATCGGGATCAGCACGATCAGGCTGAGGTACAGCACGGTGTAACCCAGCGTCAGGCGGAAACCGGGCAATACCCGCCTGGCGGCGCGTTTGCTACCCGCAGGCACACCCGGCACCACCGCGGAAGGCGGCGCCACAGAAGACAAGGCAGTCATGATGGTGCTGTTTACTTGACGGTGTACAGCTTGTCGAACTGCCCGCCGTCGTTGAAGTGCACTTTTTGCGCTTCACCCAGGCTGCCAAATACGTCTTGCACCGTAAAGAGCTGCAGCGGCTTGAAGGTGCTGGCGTATTTTTTCAGGATGGTTTGCGAACGTGGGCGCAAGGCATGGCGTGCGGCAATCTCCTGGCCTTCGTCTGAATAGAGATAGTTCAGGTAGGCCTTGGCCAGCTCAGCCGTGCCTTTTTTAGCCACGGTACGCTCTACCACCGCCACCGGGTTTTCCGCCAGGATGCTGATGGATGGGTAGACCGCGTCCACCTTGCCTTCGCCAAACTCCTTGTTCACTGACAGCACTTCAGACTCAAAAGTGATCAGCACATCGCCGATATTGCGTTGCAGGAACACGGTGGTCGCATCGCGCCCGCCC
>NZ_JBFUBD010000561.1:0-1463 GCF_056405935.1 Polaromonas sp. P1_E3 | reverse complement strand
AGCGGAACACCCATGCGCTCCTCGAGGTTCTTGACGTGCTGGCTGATCGCGGTTTGCGTGACGTTCAGTTCGTCGGCCGCCCGGGTGAAGCTCAGGTGGCGCGCAGACACCTCAAAAGCGCGCAAGGCATTCAAAGGGAGATGCATCTGTTCAAGCCCAAGATTTACTTATGAGTTCCCCCGATTATTGCCGTTTGCGGAAACTTCGTGCATTCCATATCGTTGCAGTTCTTCGTATTAACTCTAAAGGAAAATCAATGCAGAGACGGCAATTTACCGGCACCCTGGGAAGCCTTATGGTGGCGAGCATGGCGCCCTCCCGCGCCCAGAATTTATTGGGCATTGCCAACACGCCACAAGGAACTGATGCGGGTTTTGTCAGCGCACAGCTCAAGGCCCTTGAACGGGAAAGCGGCGGAAGACTTGGCGTTGCGATCCTCAACACCGGAACCGGCGCGCAGCACGGGCACCGCGCCGCGGAACGTTTCCCGATGTGCAGCACCTTCAAGCTGCTGGCCGCCGCGCTGGTGCTGCACCGGGCAGACACCGGCAAGGAAAAACTGGACCGCCAGTTGCTCATTGACGGGGCGGCGCTGGTTGCCCATTCACCGGTTACCGGCCCAAGGGCCGGCGGCACCATGTCGCTCGCGGAACTGTGCGAGGCCACCCTCACGACCAGCGACAACACCGCCGCCAACCTGATGCTGGCAAGTTTCGGCGGGCCCAAGGGTTTCACCAACTACGCGCGCTCCCTCGGCGATCGCGTGACGCGACTGGACCGCATTGAAACCGCGCTGAATGAGGCCATCCCCGGCGATCCGCGCGACACCACCACGCCAGCAGCCATGCTGGGCACGGTGCAAAAAATCGTGCTGGGCCATGCGCTGTCAAACGCCTCGCGCCAAAAACTGCGCGAGTGGCTCATTGGCAGCAAGACATCGGACCGGCGATTGCGCGCCCTCTTGCCGCCAGACTGCCAGGTGGGCGACAAGACGGGTACAGGCGCACATGGAACCACCAACGACATTGGCGTTCTCTGGCCCGCAGGGTGCGCCCCCCTGGTGATTACCGTGTATTTGACCGGGAGCCAAAAATCCCTGGAACAACGCGAGGCCGTTGTGGCGAAGGCGGGCCAGTTAGCGGCATCGCTGGCGACACCGGTTTAGACCTTCGCATAACCGACGACCAAGCTTCGCAGCCCGCCCCGTCAGAAAAAAGAGGTCCTGAAAGGAGGGGTGGATTCTGGCAGTCAGCTGAACGAGATGCCGCCACTGAGAATCCGGAATCTCCGGCCGCCAGCAGCAGTTTTGACATTTTCACCAATTTCCGGACGCGCATTTCATTTTCTTGAAAACAAAATACCGCGACTTGGGAGGAAAGTTACAACAGCAGCCGCCAGATGTAATACTAAAGCTCGATAATTGAAGGAATTTAGCGCCACTTATAGACACATGAAGTTAAACC
>NZ_JBFUBD010000560.1:0-1464 GCF_056405935.1 Polaromonas sp. P1_E3 | reverse complement strand
ACGTCACACCTTGCGGGTGGGGGATGCGCCGGTGAACTCCGGCGGCAGCACCGCCTCCGCCGGGCGGGGTACGCGCATCACCATCACCGAAAGCGGCGGCGGCCATTTCATGACGGCCGGGCAGATCAACGGAAAGGCCGTGCAGTTCATGGTCGACACCGGCGCGACCAGCATTGCCATGAGCGTCGCCGACGCGGAGCGTGCGGGCATCAAGTACAAGGACGGGCAGCCGGTGCGGATGTCTACGGCCAACGGCGTCACGCAGGGCTATCGCATCAAGCTCAACTCGGTACGGGTGGGCGACGTCGAAGTTTTTGATGTCGATGCCGTGGTCACGCCGCAGCCCATGCCTTTTCTGCTGCTGGGCAACAGCTTTTTGTCGCGCTTCCAGATGAAACGCGACAACAACCTCATGACGCTGGACAAGCGCTACTAAGCCTGGGCGGCGCGTTGCCGGCCAGGCTATTTGCTGGCCTGCTTTGAACCACCCAGCTTGGACTCGGTTCCCTTGATCAGCTTGTTGATGTTTTCGCGGTGGCGATAAACCAGCAATGCGCTGATGGCGACCATCACCGTCAACAGGCTCTTGTCGACATACCAGGCGGCGCGGTCGCCAAACAGGTAATACAGCGGCGCAAACGCCGCGGCCACCAGTGAGGCGAGTGAGGAATAGCGCGAAAAGAAGGCCACGATCACCCAGGTGGCCAGCGTGGCAACACCCAGCACCCAGCTGACGCCCAGCAACACCCCGGCTGCAGTCGCCACGCCCTTGCCGCCCTTGAACTGGAAAAACACCGGGTACAGGTGGCCCAGAAAGGCCGCCAGCCCCACGGCGGCCATCGTGCCCTCACCAAGGCCGTAGTCGCCGCCAAACCATTTGACGAGCACCACCGGCAACCACCCCTTGAGGCCGTCCAGCAGCAGCGTGATGGCCGCCGCAGCTTTGCTGCCTGAACGCAGCACGTTGGTGGCGCCGGGGTTCTTGCTGCCGTAGCTGCGCGGGTCGCTCAGGCCCATCAGGCGGCTGACGATGACGGCAAACGACAGCGAGCCAATCAGGTAGGCCAGCAAGGTCGCGCCGGCCGAATACACGTAGTCCAAATTTATCTCCCTTGTTATGTGGTGGCCAGCGGCATTTCAGCCGTGGCCCGCTGCGTTGTCCATACTCAATGCACAGTTGACCGATTTTGCACCCAGCAAGGTGACACAAACCTGCGGGTCAATACCAATCAGGTAGCCCCGCCGGCCGCCGTTGATGGCGATTTTGGGCAGGGCCAGGATGCTTTCCTCGATATACACAGGCATTGCCTTGCGCGTGCCAAAAGGCGATGTACCGCCGACCAGGTAGCCGCTGTGGCGGTTGGCAACTTCGGGCTTGCACGGTTCGACCGACTTGGCGCCGATCTGCCGCGCCAGGTTTTTGGTGGAAACCTTGCGGTTGCCGTGCATCAACACCAACAAGGG
>NZ_JBFUBD010000559.1:0-1464 GCF_056405935.1 Polaromonas sp. P1_E3 | reverse complement strand
GGTGGAAATTGCCTTCTTTTTCCCTGGCATGAACGTCTACTCGCGTTAACCATGTCCGACCCCATGCCTTGCTACCCCTTTCCAGGGCCGTCGCTTGCTTGGGGCGGTTCCGCCGGTTGCCTGCCGCGATGACGGCCAACCTTCTCGATTTTGATCTGGATGGCTTGACCGCCTTCTGCGAGCGGCTCGGTGAAAAGCGCTTTCGCGCCACGCAGCTCTTTCGCTGGATCCACCAGAAGGGGGCAACCGATTTCACGCAGATGACGGACCTTGCCAAGTCCCTGCGTGAAAAGCTAACCGGTTCTGCCCATATACAGGGACCCAAAGTGGTCTCCCGCCACGATTCTGCCGACGGCACGATCAAGTGGTTGTTCGACGTCGGCGCCGGCGATGTCATTGAAACTGTTTTCATTCCCGAAACCGACCGCGGAACCTTGTGCATTTCCTCGCAGGCCGGCTGTGCCGTCGGCTGTCGCTTCTGCTCGACGGGCCACCAGGGCTTCAGCCGCAACCTGACCACCGGGGAAATCATTTCCCAACTGTGGTTTACAGAACACTTCCTGCGTCAGCACCTGGGCCGCGAGGAACGGGTGATTTCCAACGTCGTCATGATGGGCATGGGCGAACCCCTGCAAAACTACGGACAACTGGTTCCGGCGCTCAGGGTCATGCTGGACGATCACGGCTATGGCCTGTCGCGGCGCCGGGTCACGGTGTCCACCTCGGGCGTGGTGCCCATGATTGACCGCCTTGCCGGCGACTGCCCCGTGGCCCTGGCGGTATCACTGCATGCGCCGGAAGACGCGCTCCGCGACAACCTCGTGCCGTTGAATAAAAAGTATCCCATAGCCGAGCTGCTTGACGCGTGTACCCGTTATCAATCCTCAGCACCCAGGGACTTCATCACGTTTGAGTATTGCATGCTCGACGGCGTGAACGACCAGCCTGAGCATGCACGTCAGCTTGTATCGCTGTTTCATGCTCATGGGGCGAAAGGACTCTCTTGCAAATTCAACCTGATTCCGTTCAACCCCTTCCCCGCCTCGGGACTGAGGCGCTCGGATATGGCCCAGGTGACGATATTTGCGAAGATTCTGATGGAGGCAGGTATTGTGACCACCATCAGAAAAACCCGGGGTGATGACATTGATGCTGCTTGTGGACAACTAGCCGGCGATGTACAGGACCGTACAGGTGTAGATCAGCGCATGGCGGCGCAACGGCAAGGTATGCTTGGGGGAATCAAGGTCGTTGTGGCCAAAGGGATGGGTACATGAGGATTCTCGCCAATATGATCTGGGTGCCGGCCTGCTGGTTGGCAGTATTGCTGACGGGATGCGCCAACCACGCATCCGCCCCGGGTGCTCCGGGTAACCATACTGACATTGTTACGGAGTCGGACGAGCCTGATCAGCGGCGGCGCGCAAGATTGCGGCTAGAGCTGGCTACTGGGTATTTCGAGCA
>NZ_JBFUBD010000558.1:0-1466 GCF_056405935.1 Polaromonas sp. P1_E3 | reverse complement strand
GATATGCAGCAAGCGGCCGGGCAAGCGGTCCAGCCAGGGCGCCAGGCCCTTGAACATGCTGTCGGACAGCTTGCTGCGAAAGAGGATCTCACCCATCCACAAAAACAGCGGAAGGGCTGTCAGGGTCCAGCTGGACGTGGAGCCCCAGATGGTCAGCACCATGCTGTCCCCCACCGGGCGCTGGGTCAGCAGCTCCATCCCCAGCAGGGCCACGGCCAGCAGCGACAATCCTATCCACAAACCCGATCCCAGCGCCACAAAAAGCAGCACGATCAAGCCGAAGGCAATAAAGATATCCATTTTTTTCTTCCAGGCTTATTCAATATGGGCTGTTTCACTGGAGACAGCGATGAAGCTGCCGCCGTGCCAGCGCTCGACAAGGGCTTGTACAAAGGACAATGCGAAGCCAATGCAGCCCAGCGCCATGGCGAGCTGTGGAATCCAGAGAGGTGAAGCATCTGCTGCCGGCGAGATGTCGTGCGTGCTGTAAGACACCCAGACGAGCCRCACGGCGTACCACGCCACATAAACCGCAAGGGCGAGCCCGGCACCCAGGGACCACCACTCAAGAATGCCGCGTACCCTGGGAGAAACGCGTTCAAGCAGCAAGGTCACGCGGATGTGGTCGCCATGCTGGAGCGTCCCGGGCAGCGCAAGGAACAGTGCCGCAGCAATTGCGTAGCCGGCGTAGGCATCAAGACCGGAAATGTCCCAGTTCGCCTCACGCGCCAGCACACCCAGCATGACGGTGCAAAAGGCCGCCAGCATTGCGACGCAGGACAATCCCATTAGCAGTTTGTAAAAATTCCGGACGAGTTTGCCCATCACGTGCTCCTGCATCGATCAAAAAAAAGAAGAAAGACAGCGGCGGGCCTTCTGCCAGGTCCGCGTTGCACGGACCCGCCCGCCGCGAAAGGCCGCTTATTTCTTGCGGTAAGCGTCGATTACGGCCTGGCCTTCAGGGCCTGCGGTCTTCAGCCACTCGGCCGTCATGGTTTCGCCGATGGCGGCCAGTTCCTTCTTGACGCTGTCTGAAGGTGTGCTGATGGTCATGCCCTTGGCGGCCAGTTCCTTCATGTATTCGCCGTCCAGCTTTTCGCTGGTGGCCCAGCCACGCTGTTCGGCAGCGGCAGCGGCCTTGAGCAGTGCATCCTGCGTGGGCTTGTCCAGTGCATCGAATGCCTTCTGGCTCACCACTGTCGCATTGCGCGGAAGCCATGCGCTGACGGGATAGAAGTATTTGACCTGTTCATGCAACTTGCTTTCCACGCCGCTGGCACTGGACGTCAGGAAGTTCTGCACACCACCCGTTGCCAGTGCCTGACCCAATTCGGCAAGCTGGATGGTCACCGGTTGCGCCTTGAGGAGCTGGGCAATACGCGTGGTCGCCGGGTTGTAGGCGCGCATCTTGGTGCCGGCAAAGTCGGCAGGCGTGCTGATCGGCTTGAGCGAATACAGCGATTGAC
>NZ_JBFUBD010000557.1:0-1468 GCF_056405935.1 Polaromonas sp. P1_E3 | reverse complement strand
GTGTTTGAACTGGGCTTGCCGGTGCTGGGCATCTGCTACGGCATGCAGGCCATGGCGCACCAGCTGGGCGGCAAGGTTGAGGGCGGCCACAAACGCGAATTCGGCTCGGCCGACGTGCGCGCCCGGGGCCACACGGCGTTGCTCAAGGATATCGCCGACTACACCACACCCGAAGGCCAAGGCATGCTCGATGTGTGGATGAGCCACGGCGACAAGGTCACGGAAATGCCGCCGGGTTTCAAGCTCATGGCATCGACCGATTCCTGTCCTATCGCCGGCATGGCCGACGAAGACCGCCGTTTTTACGCGGTGCAGTTCCACCCCGAAGTCACCCACACCAAGCAGGGCAATGCCATCCTCAAGCGCTTTGTGCTTGACATCTGCGGCACGCGCCAGGATTGGGTCATGGGCGACTACATCACGGAAGCTGTTGAAAAAATCCGTGCGCAGGTTGGTGATGAAGAGGTCATTCTGGGCCTTTCCGGCGGCGTCGATTCTTCCGTAGCAGCGGCACTGATCCATCGCGCCATCGGCGACCAGCTGACCTGTGTATTTGTCGACCACGGCCTGCTTCGCCTGAACGAAGGCGACATGGTCATGGAGATGTTTGTCGGCAAACTGCACGCCAATGTGATCCGTGTAGACGCAAGCGACCAGTTCCTCGGCCACCTTGYCGGCGTGAGCGAGCCCGAGGCAAAACGCAAGATCATAGGCCGCGAATTCGTTGAGGTGTTCAAGGCAGAGGCCGCCCGGCTCAAGGCCGGCACCGGCGGGCACAAAGGTGCCAAGTGGCTGGCCCAGGGCACGATTTACCCCGACGTGATCGAGTCCGGCGGCGCCAAAAGCAAAAAAGCCGTCACCATCAAGAGCCACCACAACGTCGGCGGCTTGCCCGAGCAACTGGGCCTGAAATTGCTGGAGCCGCTGCGTGAGCTGTTCAAGGATGAAGTCCGTGAGCTCGGCGTGGCACTGGGCCTCCCCCACGACATGGTTTATCGCCATCCGTTTCCAGGCCCGGGCCTGGGCGTGCGTATCCTCGGTGAAGTCAAAAAAGAATACGCAGACCTGCTGCGCCGCGCCGATGCGATCTTCATCGAGGAGTTGCGCAACTTCAAGGACGCAGCGACGGGCAAGACCTGGTATGACCTCACCAGCCAGGCTTTCACGGTGTTTTTGCCTGTGAAAAGCGTGGGTGTCATGGGTGACGGCCGCACCTACGATTACGTGGTGGCCCTGCGCGCCGTGCAGACCAGCGACTTCATGACGGCCGACTGGGCCGAGCTGCCCTATGCGCTGCTCAAGAAGGTGTCTGGCCGCATCATCAACGAAGTACGCGGCATTAACCGCGTCACTTACGACGTCAGCAGCAAACCTCCCGCGACCATCGAGTGGGAATGAAGCAGACCCGTGGAGCAATCCAGTCTTTTCGGTGATGCCTCGCCTCCCAGGTTGAAAAGGCCCCCGGTGC
>NZ_JBFUBD010000556.1:0-1469 GCF_056405935.1 Polaromonas sp. P1_E3 | reverse complement strand
CCACCGAACTGGACGCGATTGAAGTGTGCAATGCCGGGGGGTGTGTCGGGCTGACGGCGGGTGAATCTGTCCGGGTTGTCAACAACACAGATGCCCCGAAACGAACGAATGTACGCCCGCCCATACCCACGCCTGAGCCTCCAATAGAGCCCATCATCATCAATAAAGCGATTGCGATCGCTGCGCCAGTCAACTCCGGCACGTTCACCAACTTCAAGTCAGCCGCAACCTACCACTCGCAGGGCAATTTCGGGCCTTCCACCATTTCGGCCCCTGTCACAGGCACTTCCGCAACCATTGACACCGGCAAGCTGACCGCGCTGAGCGCCAACGGCAAGGACTTCTCACCCATCATCAATGCCAACGCGGGCTCGGCGGGCTCGGTTGATGCGGGTGACTTTATCGGCTGGGGCTCCTGGACCACCGGCACGCGCAACCCGGGTGGGACCAACATCAACGATTTCCATTACGTGATTGGCCAGCCTACCCTTGTGATGCCCACGACAGGCACCCTCAGCTACAACCTGATCGGCCAGACGCCGGTGACCGGCTACGACACGTCAACGCAGCTCGCCATTGCCTCCGGAACCCTGACATCCGCAACGTTTAACGTCAACTTCGGCACGGCCAAGCTGAGCATGGGCGTGGTCACGACACTCGGCGGTTTTGCGGCATCCAACATCAGCATTGCAGGCGGGCAGTTCAGCTACTCCAACGGCGGCCCGGTTTTCACCGTGGACGGCTTCTTCACCGGGGTGAATGCAAACCGTGCCGGCATGGTTTACACCGGCACCAACGGAAACACCCGCTATTCAGGCGCAGCGGCATTTGCCGCGCCTTGACGGCAGCAACGACCAAATTCACCTGAGATAAAACGCCAGGTCACGCTCTGTTGCCTCAGGGCCATGCACCTGGCGGGCGCGCTGTTGGGCTGCCATGCCCAGCCGAAGCCTTAACTCGACCGAATCATTGAGCGACATCAGGGCGTCGAAAGCCTGTTCCTGAGAACGGATCAAAAAACCCGAGATGCCCTGCTCGATGACTTCGGCATAGCCGCCGTTCACATGGGCGACTACCGGCAAACCAGCGCCCATGGCTTCCAGCACCACCCGTCCATAAGCTTCAAAAAAGTTTCCGGTGCGGTAAAACATGACATCCAGCGAACGGTAAAAATCGGGGACTGATTCAGCTCCGGCGGGCAACAGCTCAATGCCCTCACTTCCAGCAAGACCCGGCGCTAGGCAGGTGCCTCCCATGACACGAACCCGTATGCCGCGGCTGGCCAGCATCCGGTAAAGCGAGAGGTCCTGCGGGTTGTGCTTTTCCAGCAAATCGCGGCTGGCGCGCCCCACGGTAAATGGCCGCCTCGGGGCTTCGCCATTYTTCAGGCGTGCAAACCGTTCGGCGGCAACCTCTGCAAAAGGCGAGAGGTCAAGCAGGCTGGGAATGACCCGTGCAGTCAGTGCGGC
>NZ_JBFUBD010000555.1:0-1470 GCF_056405935.1 Polaromonas sp. P1_E3 | reverse complement strand
TCGGCCACCAGGCGGCGTGTATTGGGGCTGTCGCGGCCGGTATACCAGCCCAGCGGGCGTGTGCCGGTGAGTTTTTCAATGGCGTCCAGCCCCAGGCGCATGTGTTCGCGTTCGGTGGCTTCGTCGATCTGCTGGTAGTTGATCCAGCGCCAGCCGTGGCAGGCGATTTCGTGGCCGAGTTCAGTGAAGGCCGCGGCGACTTCGGGGTGGCGTTGCAGCGCCATGCCCACGCCGAAGACAGTGAGTGGCAGCCTGCGTTTTTCAAACTCGCGCAGGATGCGCCATACGCCCACACGCGAGCCGTACTCGTAGATGCCTTCCATGCTCAGGTGCCGGTCGGCAAAGCTGGGCGGGTTGGCCATTTCAGACAGGAACTGCTCAGAGCCGGGGTCGCCGTGCAGCACCGAGTTTTCGCCGCCTTCTTCATAGTTGAGGACGAACTGCACGGCGACGCGAGCCCGCCCGGGCCAGTTGGCTTGCGGCGGGTTGCGGCCGTAGCCGACCAGATCTCTAGGGTAAGAAGTAGCCCCCACGCTCTTCACTGCGTGTACTTCGCTGCCCCCCGAGGGGGCTAATTTTCCTTGGGGCGGCCCGGCGGAAAATTGCTTGTTATCTTTATTCATGACAGCGCCATTGAAATATCGTTGGTAGGTACCTTGCGGTCGAAGGCGAGGCTCTCCTCGACATGCAGTAGGTGTTCATTCATGAGGCGTACGGCCAGCGCTTCGTTCCTGGCGGCCAGCGCCTTGACGATTTCGCCGTGCTCGTCATTGGAGTGTTCAGCGGCGCTGGCTGTCTGGTACATCAGGGTAATGAGGGCGCAGCGCGAGGTCAGCTCGCCCAGCATCTGGGCCAGCACTTCATTGCCCATGAGCTCGGCCATGCGCACATGAAAGTCACCCAGCAATTCCGTCCGGCCTGAAACGTCGCCGAGGTCTACAGCGGATTTTTCGCGCGCGACGTGTTCTTTCAGCGCCTTGATCTTGGCGGGGGTGACCTCGCGTATGAAGGCGCGCGTCATCTCGGCTTCCAGCATCCGGCGCACGGCGAACACTTGCCGCGCTTCCATCACCGACGGCGCAGCCACAAAAGCGCCGCGCGCCGGCTCCAGACGGATGAGGCGGTTTTGGGAAAGCTGGAACAGCGCCTGCCGTACCAGCGTGCGTGAAACGCCAAAATGGTCGGCCAGCTTTTGCTCGGCAAGCTTGGTGCCCGGGTGTAGCCTGTGCTCCACAATGGCCTTGGTCAGGGCTTCGACGATGGTGTGCGTGGTTGACGATTCCATCGGCCCATAATAGCCGGAATGCCAAAAAGTGTATACACTTTTGGTAAACCAGATCAAAACAAGAGCTGCTCAAAACCCCAGCGAAGCGGTCCTGGCTAGGCGCGTCGCCGCAGACAGTGCTATCGGCACGGCAAGGCGGCGCAACAACGCCAGGAGGGTTTTTTGAGCAGCTCCCTCAACTAACT
>NZ_JBFUBD010000554.1:0-1471 GCF_056405935.1 Polaromonas sp. P1_E3 | reverse complement strand
GGCCTGATGTGCGCAGTGCAAAAGCGCAAGCCTGCAGGTGCAGCAGGCGAGCTATAGACCGGCGGAACATGCAACCACGCAGGAGAAGCGGCTGTCAGCAACTGGGAAATGCTGGTGCCTGCGGTAAGCTCAATCAACACAGGCAACCATTTAGGCTGCTTCTTCAAGCCGTAGCCCGCGAATTTGTCTGCCTCTGCCCAGATGAGATAAGGGTCAAAGCCGGTGGTTGCACCCGGCTTGGCCCAGTCAATGCCGGAGAAGCTGCCTTTGGGAAGAGGTGTCCAGGTCATGGCGTGCTTACTTGAGGGGTTGGCATTCTTTCGATGCCTTTTCCCACATGAATGCAAGCAGGGGAGATGCGGCCACCGTTGCAGCGGTGGGAAGCAGCTGGTAATAGCCGCTCTTGTTGTCCGACATCGAGACCCGCAGGTCAAAGTCAATGACATGCCCTTTGGCATCATGGAATTTGCGGCCGTCAAAGCCGCGCTCATGGAGTTTTGCGCCTTTGCAGCGTGCCACGAAGAATTCGCCCAAAGCCGTCCCCAGAAGCCGTCCAACAGCGCTATCCACCGGGTAATGCAAGCCGGCCACTGTGCGATTTACCGCGATTCTGGCGGCAAGCCGCTGCAGCTGCTCCTGGTACTTGGAGCCCTGGGGAAGCAGGGCCTGCAAGATCGTGGCGGTCAGGAATGCTTCCGTCGCATGGCCGCTGGGCCAGGTGGAGTGTCCTGGACTCGGGATCATGGACTGGATTTGTGGAGAGAGCGAGTCGGGGCGAGGACACGCAAAAGCATGTTTGAAGCGCATCTCGACATGAATGGCCAGCGACATGGCCAGGTCCAGCAGTTCAAGGGTGTATTTGTGGCGATGCGCCTGAAGGCCGATGATGGACGCCCAAAATGCCAGCCCACCGGGCATTTGCGCCAGGATTTCGTTTTGACGGTCCTCACGCAGATCAGCATAAAGCGCAACCAGTCCCAACTGCTGGGTGAACACCTTGTGTGTGGGTCTTTTGAGCTTCGCCAGGGCTACGTCCTTGAAAGGTTTTTTGTCCAGATTGACAAAACCCAGCGTGACCTGCTCGGTGCTTTGGGCGACGTCGAAACGCAGGCCAGCGAGCAGCTCCAGTTCACACACTTGTAGTCGACGGTCCGCGGCCCATTGCGCCAGCCGCGACGGCTCATCCAGGGGAACTGGCATTTTGAAGGTGAGAGGGGTAGGGTCAAAAGGCCCCACCAGTGCGGCACGACTGGTGGTTAAGGCGTGGGCAAATAGAGGAGAGCTTTCACTCATGCCGCCGCTCATACCACCACTCATACCACCACTCATACCACCACTCATACCGCCACTCATACCGCCACTCATGCCACCACTAAGACTAGACATACAGATTCCTTGTTTATGTTCAATTTTCGGGGACGCCTAAACGGCGCAGGACTGAGGCCACTTGTTGTCGGGTGTGACTTTCTCC
>NZ_JBFUBD010000553.1:0-1473 GCF_056405935.1 Polaromonas sp. P1_E3 | reverse complement strand
ACGCACAGGGCCCGGAGCTGATTGGCGCGCCACTGGGCAACAGCCTCGATCGGGTTGTTGACGGAGGAGTCGACATGTTTGCCGACCAGCTGCACCGCCACTTCGCCACCGCCTTTGAAGGGGACATAGATAAATTTCGTGCCCGTGGCTCGCTCAATGCCGACGGTAATGATCTGGTCTTCCTGCTTGGAGCCGGTACCACCCATCTTGATTTTGCTGGGCCCCGCAGCTTTCACAGCTGCCAGGTAGTCCTTGGCAGTCTTGGCTGGATTTTCTGCATTGACCCACAAAACGAACTGGTCGAGCGCCATCATGGACACGGGTGTCATGTCGCGCCAGTTGAAAGGAACACCCGTGGCCAGGGGAGTGGTGAAGAGGTTGGAGAGCGTGATGATGATCTTGTGCGGGTCGCCTTTGGCTCCCTTGACCTCAAGGAAGCCTTCCGCGCCGGCGCCGCCCGATTTGTTGACAACAATCAGCGGCTCTTTCATCAGCTTGTGCTTGATGATGATGCCTTGCATCAGCCGGGCCATTTGATCGGCTCCGCCGCCGGTACCCGCAGGCACTACAAACTCCACCGGCTTGGTAGGCTCCCAGGCCGCTTGGGCCGGGAAGGCCGTCAGTGTTGCCGCCGCGATGACGCATGTCCCCGCCGCGGTCAATTTATTCCTGATGCTCGCAAATCTGGTTTTCATCACGTTGTCTCCTGTATTGGGTAACTCTGTTTTGGCTTGGAACTTCTCTACTGATTCCTGGCCGGAGCATATTGCACGCGTATGGTCTTACCAAGTGGGCGAAAAACTCTTGACAGGGGTCAAGTTTGTGGGATTTTCGATGTCCTCTAGGGTTTGTCCCGAGCTTTTTTRCTCCATGGCTGGCGCTTGATAGCGTATCTCCCTAGGAGGAAAGTGTCACATCGCCGATACCATGAATTTCAACAGGGCTGGCGCTTCGTTCCATGGCGATGACTGGAACACAAAATGTTTTGAAAGGTAATAGCCATGAAAAACGCATTGTTGCTGGTGGCTTTGTTTTTTTGTGGTTTGACCGCGCAGGCGCAACAGTGCGAGGGCGGGCTTTACCTTAATCCGCAGGTGATCCGGGGCGAAGGAGCCTCGCAAACCGAAAGTGCCCTGAAAGAACTCGTTGACTTTGTCCGTCCGACGGGGCTGTCGGTCACGCCAGTGCTCAACATCCGGGAGACGCAGGATGTTTTGACAGCCGTCAAGAAACCGGCTCCACCATGCTGGGTCTATGGCAACCCCGTGGTCGGTCTTGCCTCGGGCTATAAGCCGGTGGCGGTCAACATGGACCCGATCCAGTCGGCTGTACTGATTCTGGCTGACATCGGGACGGTCAAGGACGGCAAACCCGTCGAGCTGAAGACGCTTCCTCCCGCTGATCAAGCCAAAGTGCTCGCCAAGCTCAAGACGACCAGCTGCTTTGGCATGAAAAGYGGTGTGACTACATCGC
>NZ_JBFUBD010000552.1:0-2270 GCF_056405935.1 Polaromonas sp. P1_E3 | reverse complement strand
AAATTGTTTTTATCCTGGTCATGAGCACGGGGCCGCGCATCCATGCCCGGGTGGGTGGCCTGGCCGCCGGCGCCATTGCCAAATGGGATGGTTTGCGTTAAGGCCAATGCACCAGATACTTAGCACGCACTGAGACAAGGAAACACTATGGCCGCCATGATTCGAAAAATTGTTGTGCAGATCGACGAAACGCATATCGAGATGGGGAAAACCATCACTCCGCCGACACGAAGGGCATTGGCGATGGCCGTGATCGAAAATCCTTTTTCCGGGGTCTACGCGGAAAAACTTGATGCGCTGATGGACATTGGTGAGGAGCTTGGTGGGTTGCTGGGGCAAAAATGCGTGCAGGCCCTCGGGATTTCGCCGGGTCAGGCCCATAGCTACGGCAAAGCCGCCATCGTGGGCGAGGCGGGCGAGCTCGAGCATGCGGCCGCGATCCTGCATCCCAAACTGGGCGCACCGCTGCGCCTGGCGGTGGAAAAAGGCGCGGCACTGGTGCCCTCAAGCAAAAAGCGCGGTGGCCTTGGCACCGCCATTGACGTGCCGCTCGGACATAAGGACGCGGCATTCGTGCGCAGCCACTTTGATGCCATGGAGGCGCGCATTTCCGATGCCCCGCGGGCCAATGAAATTGTGGTTGCTGTTGTTGTCACGGACAGCGGCCGGCCCCTGCCGCGTGTGGGTGGGCTTCAAACCAGTGAAATCAAGGGAGAGGATGGGTTAAGGTAGCTCCGGTTGCCCATCTATCGTCCATTGCCAATAACTCACCATAGCCTTTCATCTGAAAAAGGTCCAGCTGATTATTAGGGACGACAACGCAAACCCTGGCGATGCGGTCCGCGCAGCCGAAGAACTTGTGTCGCGCGAAAAGGTCGACGTACTCACCGGTTCTTTCCTTTCCAATATCGGCCTGGCGTTGACCGATTTCGCCAAGCAGAAGAAGTTCTTCTTTCTGGCGGCCGAGCCTTTGACAGACAAAATCGTCTGGCAAAACGGCAATCGCTACACCTTCCGTTTGCGTACCTCCACTTATATGCAGGTGGCCATGCTGGTACCCGAAGCCGCTGCGATGAAGAAAAAGCGATGGGCGGTGGTGTACCCTAACTACGAATATGGGCAGTCTGCCGCAGCCACCTTCAAAACCTTGTTGAAGGCCGCACAGCCCGATGTGGAGTTCGTGGCTGAACAAGCGCCTCCGCTGGGCAAGGTAGATTCGGGCAGTGTGGTTCAGGCCATGGCCGACGCAAAGCCCGATGCCATCTTCAATGTTCTTTTCGGTGCCGACCTTTCGAAGTTTGTCCGTGAAGGCAATACCCGCGGCCTGTTTCAGGGGCGTGAGGTTGTCAGCCTGCTGACGGGTGAGCCCGAGTACCTCGATCCGCTCAAGGAAGAAACGCCCAACGGCTGGGTGGTGACAGGCTATCCCTGGTACGGTATCCAGACGCCCGAACACAAGGCCTTCTTCCTSGCYTACCACGGCAAATACAAAGACTATCCGCGCCTGGGCTCRGTSGTCGGYTAYAGCGCCATCAAGTCCCTGGCMGAAGGCATGAAAAAAGCCAARTCMACCGAYACYGARAARCTGATCACSGCYTTCCGCGGCCTGMATGTGACAACACCCTTTGGTCCCGTGGTTTTCCGTTCCGAAGACCACCAGTCCACGATGGGAGCTTATGTGGGGCGCACAAAAAATGAAGGCGGTAAGGGCGTCATGGTGGATTACCGGTATATCGACGGTTCAAAAGTCCAGCCTAGCAATGCCGAAGTGAAAAAGATGCGCGCTCCTGACTAGACCGGAGACGTGTTCGCAGTGGCCGGTGCCCGCGCCTCCTGCGGCGCCGTGTCGCTTGCCGGTCATCCGGTCCCGTGGGTAAAGCCAACGCTGCGCCCGCCACCTGCTATTTGCTGGTCACGCCATCTCGCAGAGAAAAAGGTTTGTTCATGAGCTTTTCAGGCTTTATCGTGCAATTGCTTAACGGCCTGGCCGGCGCATCGTCGCTGTTTCTGGTGGCCGCCGGTCTGTCGCTGATTTTTGGTGTCACGCGGATTGTCAACTTTGCACATGGGTCTTTTTTCATGGTGGGCATCTACGTTGCCTACTCATTAGTCAGTGCTCTCGGCAACACCGTGGGTTTCTGGCCTTCCTTGCTGATTGCTGCATTCGCTGTGGGTATTCTCGGCGCTCTGGTCGAGGTATTGTTGCTTCGGCGTATATACCGCGCTCCGGAACTCTTTCAGTTGCTTGCCACGTTCGCACTGGGCCTGGT
>NZ_JBFUBD010000551.1:0-1490 GCF_056405935.1 Polaromonas sp. P1_E3 | reverse complement strand
AGATATATCCGCTGCTGGCGAAGGGTTGGGGATGCGGCCGCCCGGACCCGGCAGCTTGAGGTCGTCCTCCACCTTGGCGAAGAACTCAATCGCCTGACCAGGATGTTCGGTCTTCGTACGCTGCTCAAGATGATGCGAGGGCCGGCCGCGGCAGCGGGGCTCAACTCCCTGCAGCATTTTCTGGAAACCGGCTTTGACGCTTTCGCCAATATGCGCGGGGCCGACGAATTCCTGCGGCTGATCAGGGACCGCGAGACGGCCTGGATCCATAGCCTGTTCGCGGACGATGCTGTCACCTGCGAGACCAGATTGGCGCATTTACTGGCTGCAGGACCTTGATGAGGCGCCGGCATTAGGACAAGCCCCATGCGGATTCCATTGCACGGCTTACACAATGAGCCACAAGGAGTGTGTRTGGACAAGCATTGGCTCAAAAGTTATCCCGCAGGCGTTCCACACGAGGTCGATCCGGAACAGTTCCGCTCGCTGAATCATCTACTGGAAGAATCGTTCAGGAAGAACGCAGCCAAGCCGTTCTCGGTTTGCATGGACCGCTGGATGACGTATGGAGAGCTCGACGATCTGTCGGCGGCCTTGGGTGCCTGGCTGCAAAGCCTGGGCCTTGAGAGCGGTGCGCGGGTGGCGATCATGCTGCCCAATGTTCCGCAGTTCGCGGTCACCATGGCGGCAATCCTGCGGGCGGGCTATACCTGTGTCAACGTCAATCCGCTTTACACCGCCCGGGAACTGGAGCACCAGTTACGCGACTCCGGAGCCACCACCATTGTCATCCTGGAGAACTTCGCAGCGACGCTGGCCGAGGTGATCGATCGCACCCCGGTAAAGAATGTCGTGATGGCATCCATGGGGGATTTGCTGGGGTTCTGGTATGGCCAATGGATCACCTTCGCCGTCCGCCATCTGGCGAAACTGGTGCCCGCCTACAAGTTGCCACTGGCAAACGGGCGCACCGTGACAGCCTTCAATCGCGCCGTTGCCGAAGGCAGCCGCATGTCCCTCAGGCCCACACAGGCCACGCTCGATTCCACTGCGTTCCTGCAATACACGGGCGGAACCACCGGCTTGTCAAAGGGCGCCGTCTTGACGCATCGCAACATTGTGGCGGCCATTTTGCAGGCGGAAGCATGGTTTACACCTGCGCTGGCGCGCGTGGGTGATGTCAGCAGAACCAACAACATTGCCGCTCTGCCGCTGTATCACATCTTTGCGCTGACGCTTTGCCTGCTGACTATCCGCTGGGGTGCGCACCTGACGCTCATTCCCAACCCTCGGGACTTCGGGCGTTTTATCGAAGTCCTCAAGAAGCGGCCGTTTCACATGTTGCCGGCCGTCAATACGCTTTTTAATGCACTGCTTCAACATCCCCAGTTCAAGACGGTGGACTTTTCGACCCTTTGCGTTTCCCAAGCCGGCGGCATGGCCGCATCGGAAGGCACGGCGAAACACTGGTTACAGGTAACAGGTTGCCC